>NZ_JAUBTR010000027.1:4696-92849 GCF_036705045.1 Microcoleus sp. BR0-C5 | reverse complement strand
ACGGGACGAAATCCGTTGGGAGAGAAGGCTCTCCACTCAGAACACGTAGCTTAACTACGTCGCGCAATGAGTGTGAATGGATATCTTTTAAAAACAGCAGCTTTGCCAGTGGTTAGCAATTTGCGAGCCAATCCTGGACGAATTGGATTGAGCGGTCGTTTGTGGATATCAAGTAGAAAAACGAAATTAGACACAAAGTCCTCCATTGCTGGGTAAAGTTCGCTTGAATGTTTTAGGAGCTTGTTATGCCAAAAGCACTGGTTTAACCCCGTTAATCCTGTTTAACTTTTGGCGATAGAGCGGAAAACTAGCGTCGCATTTTCCGGTATCATGACTCTAAAAACGTAGGTCTAATCCTGTCTCTGGTAAGATTCGGGCTTTCTTGTTGCACCGCTCGGAACGAGCCGGACTTCCTAAAAGCCCCCGCTTTTAAGCGTGGGGTTCCTTACCGTTGCGCCATTCCAGTGGTATTTCCCACCAAGGGTATAAGTTCCGGCGCGATCGGCGGCACTCAAAAGAAGCATTTCCCAATATACCTCTGTCCTGGTTCGGCAACAAATTTTACCTTAAAAGCGGGTTGTGCGGGCACTGGCTAGCAGAACAGTTCTACCAAACTTGACAGAATCAAAAAAGCGCAGACTCAATGTTGGACGACAAATCCCTGTTTTCGGCGTAAGATGAGTGTACCGTAAACTGTTCCTCAAGAGGCTACCGGCAATTGATCCTACGCCGATTGGAGTGGGTTTATCTGTCTGGTTCTCTTTCTCGTCGTCCAACTTCTACTACCTTAACCGCGCCTGCATGGGTTTTTGGAAAAACTTATTTAGTAGTTCTGAGTCTGCCTCTGTACCCCAAACAGCGGATTTTGAGGAAGATGTGGCTGTTGGGTTAGGCGATCCGCTTTCCCCAACGTTTCGCAAGCCCGCCAGCGGCAACGCTCGCATCTTTTTCAGTTGCGATCGGGACATTGACCTCTACGAACTCGAAGAACTTTGTAATGCAGTGGGTTGGTCCCGCCGTCCCCTGCGTAAAGTCAAAAAAGCTATTGTGCACAGCTTCCTAGTCGTCTCTATGTGGGAGATGCGGGGCAGCCAGCGACGGCTGGTGGGCTTCGCCAGAGCGACTTCAGACCATGCTTTTAATGCCACGCTTTGGGATGTGGTAGTTCATCCCGACTACCAGGGCAAAGGCATGGGCAAGGCGCTGATGAAATACATCATTAAAAAACTCCGCAGTGAAGATATCAGCAACATTACCTTATTTGCTGACCCTCAAGTGGTGGATTTTTACCGCAATTTGGGCTTTATGTCCGATCCAGAGGGGATTAAAGGTATGTTTTGGTATCCTGATTAGCGAGCGAGGTGCAGGTCGGCGTTGATTTGTTGAGGATCTACAATACAATATTGACGCTGACCAAAAAAATGGGATACAAGCCTCCCCCTTCTAGGGGGACTTTCGGCTCGGAATCTCTCAGCGAGGTTTTTGCATAAACAGCACTGCATTTATTCAGGTCGGCTCTACAATGGCTGTATGTTAAATCTAACCTACGAGTACAAGCTCATTCCTACCGATACGCAACGCCAAACTTTCGACCTGTGGCTCAATATTTGCCGCAAGGTCTACAACTTTGCATTGCGAGAACGAAAAGATTGGGTTAATTCTCGTAAGTGTGATATCAACTCGTGCAGCATTAAGCAGGAATACATGATCCCTGCTGATGCACCGCGTCCAACCTTTGCGGGCCAATGCCAATGATTTGCATTGGCAAAGAAGTTAATTCCTGAGTTGAAACTGCCTCACACCCATGTCTTGCAGCAGGCGTTGCGCCAACTAGAGGCAGCGTTTGTGGCGATGTGGGAACGAGGACACGGTTTTCCTAGATTCAAAAAGCGGATGCGCTCATTTGTGTTCCCTCAATTGAATCTAGAATCCGTTAAACGGTTTGATGATGCCGATTGGGTCAACCTACCCAAGATTGGCCCCGTAAAAATCCACCTGTCACGTCCAATCCCTCAAGGGTTTGAGGTCAAGCAAATTCGCGTTGTTAAGAGGGCTTCTGGCTACTATGCCATGCTCACTTTGCAATGTGATGTCGCAGTGCCTCAAGCCTCACCTTCAGGACATGGATTAGGGATTGATTTAGGGTTAAAACATTTTTTGGCAACTTCTGATGGTGAATTGATTGATAGACCTCGATTCTTTGTGGATGGACAACGCAAGTTGAAATTGCTGCAACGTCAACTGAAACGTAAGAAAAAAGGTTCTAGAAAGTTTCGTCAAATTCATCATCAAATAGCGAAGCACCACGAATACATCTCGAACAGTCGCAAAGACTTTCATTTTAAGACCGCACATCATTTATGCGACGCAGCCCAAACAGTATTTGCTGAGGACTTGAACCTCAAAGCAATGTCAGCCGGAATGATGGGCAAGCACACGCTTGATGCAGGGTTGGGTCAGTTCCTGAATATCTTGGGTCATGTTTGCTTTAAGCGAGGTGCATACTTTGCAAAAGTAGACCCCAACGGAACAAGTCAAACTTGTCCCTTATGTCAAACTCATACAGGCAAAAAAGAACTATCCGAACGGGTACATAGATGTCAAACCTGTGGCTATGAAACGAATCGAGATGTTGCAGCCGCGCAAGTGGTGTTGCAGCGTGGATATACAGCGGTTGGGCAAATCGCACTGAATTTTGGGGAGGGGAAGCTACATGAGTAGTCCCAATGAACCAAGAATCCTCGTGCCTTCAGGCCGAGGAGTTGTCAAAACACCGAATGCACCTGTGCGCTGCGGTCAGTGAGGCGTGGATGTATCTCGGCATCAGGGCCCTTATGAAGCTGTGCAAGTATTGTCAGTCGATTTGAGCAGATCACGATAGGAGTTAGGGGCTGGTATCGGTTTTTGGGTGGGGTCAAACCGCACAACCTGAAAAAAAACTTCGCCTTAGCTGCATCGAGAGCTAAATATTTAATAAAGCTTGACAAGCAAGCGGTTTTGTGTGTTAATGGTTAGAAGTTAGCTAACTATAACACCGGGATGTAGCGCAGCTTGGTAGCGCGCCTGCTTTGGGAGCAGGATGTCGCAGGTTCAAATCCTGTCATCCCGATCGCACAATGTTAAATAATAGATTGAAGCATAACTGTCTCTGATGTTTACATTTCGTCAAAATGAAAACAAATTGAGGCAGTTTTTGCCGATCGTGTTAAGTCGCCAGTCTTTGCGTTAATGTGTTTCAGGATCGCTCCTGATGGAAAAAACATGAAATCATTAGTTCGTTTGGGCGCAATATTGGGAATTGTCGGCAGCACTCTGCTGGGCCCCTCCCCAATTGGCAAGATGTCTGCACTGGCACTGCCGGAGCCACAAATTTTGGAAAAATTGCGATCAGTGCCGGTATTTACGGTTACAGACGCTCAGGGTGCGCCCCTGATCGCTTCTGTTCCCAAGCAGGGTCAGGGTCAAACTGGTAATGCTTCCGTGGCGGGAATTTTCATCAGCCAGAAAGATGCTCAAGCTTTTGTCGATCAACTGAAAACCAAAAATCCTCAGTTGGCGGCGTCGGTGCGCGTGATGCCAGTATCCCTGGGCGAAATTTATCAGCTCACTCAAGCAAATAAAGGCAAGCCGGAGGAAGTGCAATTTGCTTTCGTTCCGGCTCCACAGCAGGTGCAGTCGGCTAAAACTGTACTTCAGCAGACTGGTCAACAAGTTAATGAGTTCAACGGTGTACCTCTGTTTTTGGCCAGAGGCGGCGCAGAAAATGGTTATTTGACGATTCAGCGAGGCCAGCAAGAGGTGATTCCCTTGTTTTTTAACAAGGAGGATTTACAGGGTATGGTCGATCGTTTTAAGCAGCAGCAGCCGAACGTGACAGCCACAATTAAGATTGAGGTGGTGAACTTGGAGAGCGTTTTAGAAGCTTTGCGTACTGAGAACGACCCGTTTTTGACCCAAATGATTTTGATTCCGTCGCGGGAGTCGCTGGAATTTGTGCGATCGCTCCAACCAGCAGGTGCGGGCCAAAATCCACAGGTTGCTCCGGCTCCAGCTCCGGCTCGGCCGACTCGCTAATATTTAGTCAGTTGACAGTTGACAGTTGACAGTTAACTGTTGACTGTTGACTGTTGACCACGAATTTCAAAGGTGGTACCCGCCACGTGATTTATCCGTGGAATCAATCCAAAATCGAAAATCGAAAATCCTCAAGAAAGAGCATTTATCTCGCGCAAGTCAATCTAAAATCTAAAATCTCAAATCTCAAATCGATTGACTGTTGTCATTAGTTACCAATTCCCGATGCCCGATGCCCGATGCCCGATGCCCAATTCCCAAAAAGTCTTATGTTTGTTTCTGGTTTAGAGCTTTGGCAGTGGGCGAATCAAGCTAAAACCGAGGCGAGAGCCTCTGACATTCCCCTAGCAGAAATCGACTGGCTGCTGCAAGAGCTGGCAGGTTTGGATAGGTTGGCTCTGCGTTTGGAGTCGTTTAAAGATTTGCCAAAAATAGAATTAAAGTTGTCTTTATCGGAACTTGCTCAATTGTGGCAGCGGCGCTTGCAGGAACGGGTGCCGGTGCAGTATTTAACGGGAGTTGCACATTGGCGACATTTTTCGCTCCAAGTAACGCCGGCGGTGCTAATTCCGCGTCCTGAAACGGAATTGCTGATCGATTTGGCTGTGGAAGCTGTGAAAAGCCGTTTAGAAGCAGAAAATATCAATCAAAAATCTACCCCCCCCAACCCCCCCTTACTAAGGGGGGGAGAAGATTTAAACTTCTCCGAGCTTCGGGGGGGAGAATTTGCCCAATCCCATTGGGTGGATTTGGGAACGGGCAGCGGGGCGATCGCGATCGGCTTAGCTTCTGCGTTGACAAATGCTAGGGTTTATGCGGTAGATTGCAGTTCGGAAGCTTTGGCAGTTGCTCGACTGAATGCTGAGAATTTGGGCTTTGAATCGCGAATTAATTTTTATCAAGGTTCGTGGTGGGAACCGCTAGAATTTCTTAAAGGTCGCGTTAGCGGCATGGTGTCTAACCCCCCTTATATTCCCAGCAGCACGGTGCTGACTCTGGAACCGGAAGTTTTGAAGCACGAACCTCATCTGGCCTTAGACGGCGGTTTTGACGGGTTAGATTGCATCCGGCATTTGGTAGAAACGGCTCCCGATTATTTAGAATCTGGGGGTGTTTGGTTGGTTGAGATGATGGCGGGACAAGAAACGGCGGTAGCTGATATGCTGCAAAGTCACGGGAGTTATGGCAAAGTTCAGATATTTTCTGATTTAGCAGGGATCGATCGGTTTGCCTTAGCCTACCGTCTGTAGGTTTCAAGAATATGTCGTACTTCTAAAATCTCAAATCTCAAATCTCAAATCTAAAATCTAAAATGGCATGACACAAGTTGCGATCGACTCCTTAATTCAAGGGGCAATTTCTGGTAATCATATCGTCAGTTTTCCTACAGATACTGTACCCGCTTTGGCTGCGCGGCCCGATCGCTCGGAGTTGATTTTTGCAGCTAAACGCCGCAGTCAAGACAAACCGCTGATTTTGATGGCAGCATCCGCCCAGGCTTTGTGGCCTTACGTGCAGGGAAGTCCAGCAGAGTTAAAATTGTGGCAGCAAGTGGCCGAATCCTATTGGCCGGGGGCGTTAACTTTGGTACTGCCGGCTTCGGCAAAAGTCCCGGCGGCCATGAATTCGATCGACCCAACTACCATCGGAGTAAGAGTTCCTGACTTTCCCCTTGCGCTCAAGATTCTAGAGCAGACAGGCCCTTTGGCTACTACCAGTGCTAATTTATCCGGTCAGCCGCCTCTGGAATCTGTGGCAGAAATTGAGGCTCAGTTTCCCGAAGTCTTGACATTAGTTCCTTCTGAATTAGCAACAGCGACAACAGCTTCGAGTTTGCCTTCGACTGTGGCTAAATGGACGGGCAGCGAGTGGGAAATATTGCGACAAGGCGCGATCGAGTTAGAATGCTAAAAGCTAAACTCCAAGGCAAAGCAATATGGCGCCGATCGGCTGGAGCAACTTTATATATTTAGGTATGGGACTGGGGCTGGGTTTGGGAAGCAGTTGGATTTGGCGCCTGCGGCAAAAAAGCTCGCAACAGCCCGAACCGGCGCCCAAAGTAGCCCCACCTCCTCAAGAAATTCATTTAGAGAAGTTTGATGCCCTTTCCGAGCAACTTAAGCAAACTCAATTGGCTTATCAGATGGCATCGGAGATGAGCCAATTTAAGGCGGGTTTTTTGGCTCGGACTTCTCACGAGTTGCGATCGCCCCTGAGCACTATGATTGGTACGCTGCAATTAATTCTCTCGGATTTGTGCGACGATCCTGCTGAGGAACGAGAGTTTGTCGAGCAAGCTCACGCCGCGGCACTCAAGCTGGTGAAATTAATAGATGAAATTATCTCTGTTGCTAAAACTGAACACGGCACTGAAAGGATGGATATTGAGCCGATTCAGTTAGCTAAGGTTTTTGACGAGGTTGATGATTTAACTTACTTGCAAGCTGCTAATCGCGGCATTCGTTTGGAGATATTGCCGCCAGATCCGGGGATTTATGTATTGGCAGATTTGCCGAGGTTTAGGCAAGTTTTAGTCAATTTGGTAGATACTGCTGTTGCTCAGATGGAGGAGGGGAGTATTTCTGTTTCGGCGCATTCTTCGCCGGAATCTGGATACGTTCAAATTTGGGTGGACGATCAGCGTTCAGTGAGTGCTTGGAGCGAGTCTTGGGATTTGCTGAAGCACGATTTGGAGTGTGATGTTACCAAGAGCAGTGATAATTCTCAGGTGTCTTCTGGAATGAGGTTATTGATGAATCAGACTCTTTTAAGTTTGATGAGCGGAAAGTTGGAGGTTCTGGCTGTGCCTTCTGAGTCTGAAGAGTGCAATTTTAACCGGACTCAGTGTTCTATTCCTTTGGCAACTTTGTGATGAAGAAATTTGGGTCACGGGCAATCTACGGGATGCAACACAGGTGGGGAAGAGGGCAAAGGATTTAACAGATTTAAGGGAGGGCGGGAAGAGGTTCGGGGGAAGATGAAACAAGGAAATTATTTATAGGGAGTAAGGTGCGCCCTTACGCACCCTACATATTATAGATTTTGCTGCAAATCTGGTGATTACTTAACAATTAGCAGTTAGCAATTCGCCGTTGCTAATTTCTAATTCGAGATTCTCTTCGAGAAGCTGATTTTCAAGTACCATTGTGGTGCTAGCGTTTGGCTGAAAACCTATGCGCTCGTAGAAGCTTTGTTTGTAAGTTGTCATCAGGTAAACTCGCTCTACTCGGCACATCCGAGGGTGACTCAAGACGGTTTGCACTAATTTGCGGCCGAGTCCTGCACCTTGGTAATCCGGGTGAATGGCGACATCCCAGATGGTAGCTCGATAGATGCCATCTGAGGTGGCTCTGGCAAAGCCGATCGCCCGTGAGCCGTCCCAAACTGTAACAACTGGTTCGCTGTTGGCGATCGCAATTTCCCAATCTTCTATCTTGCGTTCCCTCGCCCAAAAGGCGGCGGCTTTAAATAGTTCTTGGATCTGTACGATGTCTGCGCGATCACGACCTATACAAAATTGAATGTGACTGGAATCCCTAGTCGTTGATGTCATGCTCAATCTGCCTTCAATTGGTATCTCAACTGTGTTACTTTTACTGTTTTACACGAGTGAAAGTTGATTTTGCTTGGGAACGATCAATGGTTGAATTCCCCATTTACAAAACTATTTTTATTCATACATATTTTTTAACTAATTTCGGTGATCATTAATACTTTTTGGGGTAAATTTTGAAAAAAAGTCTTTCACTCAAAATTCCCAACTTATAACTCATACCATTTGATATTTGAGATTAGAGATTTTAGATGGGGAATGACTGATTTTTTAGGGTGGGAGTTTGTCTACAGAGAAACCGGGTTTTTTCATAGCAATACTTCGTTACAACTGAAATAATTTTGCACCATTCTCAATAAGCTTTTTATGAACAGGCTTTTCGGCCTGTTCCACAAGAAAATTCACTCTTTGTGGAACAGGCCGAAAAGCCTGTTCCTGAGAATGGTGCAATATCTCAGTTATGGCCCACTGAAACGGTAAAAACCCGGTTTCGAGGCGTCGTTTATCGGTAAGTGTAAGCTATAGCTAGTGTGTTGCCTAATTGCTCAAAAATCACCTATCGAGAGAGGTATTGACTCCACAAGAACACCCGAAGATTGTGGTGTGGAGTCAAATCTCTAATCTCTAATCTCAAATCAAGTGAATCAGTTTTGCAGCCAGCGGGCGGCGTCTTTGGCGTGATAAGTCAAAATCAAATCACAGCCAGCACGCTTGAATCCTGTCAAAGTTTCCATCACTACTTTTTCTTCATCTATCCAACCGTTGAGGGCGGCGGCTTTCACCATCGCATATTCTCCAGAAACGTTGTAAGCAGCAACTGGCAAATTAGTTGCTTCCTTCACGCGCCAGATGATGTCCATGTAAGCTAAAGCGGGTTTAACCATGAGCATATCTGCGCCTTCGGCAATGTCGAGAGCAATTTCTTTAAGAGCTTCGCGGCCGTTTCCTGGGTCCATTTGATAGGTGCGTCGATCGCCAAATTGCGGAGCAGAATCTGCTGCATCCCGGAATGGGCCATAATAAGCTGAGGCGTATTTTGCCGCGTAAGACATGATGGGAATATCTTCAAATCCAGCGGAGTCCAATCCTTCGCGAATTGCTCCGACAAAACCGTCCATCATTCCCGAAGGTGCGATAATATCTGCACCAGCTTTAGCTTGAGCAACGGCGGTTTTCTTCAGCAATTCTAGTGTCGGATCGTTCAATACGCGGCCGCTTAAATCTCCGACTTCCAAATAGCCGCAGTGACCGTGATTGGTATATTCGCACAGACAAGTATCGACCATGACGATTAAATCTGGTACGGCTTTTTTAACGGCTTCCGTCGCTTGTTGGACGATGCCGCAGTCGTGCCAAGCACCTGTCGCATCTGTGTCTTTATCTGCGGGAATGCCGAATAAAATAATCGCGGGAATGCCGAGGTCGTAGACTTCTTTTGCTTCTTCTACTATTTTGTCTACCGATAGCTGGTAAACTCCGGGCATTGATGTGACTTCTTTAGCAAAAGCTTCCCCCGGTACGGCAAATAGGGGGTAAATTAAATCGCTGGTTGTCAAGATATTTTCGCGTACCATCCGGCGGAGTTGGGGATGGTTGCGGAGGCGGCGGGGGCGGTGAGTTGGAAACATAATGTTTTTTTTACGGTAGATAAAGCCCTGTTTTTGAGGACTCGCGGCGTTTCTTTAAAAGTCTAGAGCTTATTGTTGGCCGATCGCCCTGTAGTTAAGTAAAGTTCTGTAAAAGCCAGGATGTCGGTTGTTGGTAGTAACTGAGATGTTGCACCATTCTCAATAACCATTTTATGGGCGGGCTAGAAGATCCCAACCCGTAATCCCCACAGGAAATTTAGTCTTTGTGGAACAGGATCGAAAGCCGGCTCTTGAGAATGGTGTAAGAATGAATTAGTAAGGAATGCAAGTCCTTTCTAGCTGTTCTCGTTTGCAGACTCAGGCCTAACTGTGGTTGGATGGGTTGGTACGGATATCTCGCTGGCTTCATACCTATAACCGGGCTGCCCAGAAGCGAGGATAGACT
The DNA here is from genome assembly GCF_036705045.1 of Microcoleus sp. BR0-C5. Lineage (NCBI taxonomy): Bacteria > Bacillati > Cyanobacteriota > Cyanophyceae > Oscillatoriales > Microcoleaceae > Microcoleus > Microcoleus sp. BR0-C5. The sequence continues at coordinate 83,188 of NZ_JAUBTR010000027.1, read as the reverse complement.
GTAAATTATAAATGTATCGAATAGTAACGGTCTTATGTACAAGCAACTAATTTCAAAGATGAAACCGCTTTTGAAATCACTATTTGCGATCGGTCTGGTACTGACGCTAGCCCTCGGTAACGCTGATGGAGCTCTGGCTGCCCGCAGCGGAGGACGCATCGGGGGCGGATCTTTTAGAGCTCCGGCGCGCAGTTACTCGTCTCCTAGTCGCACTTACGCGCCGTCGGGAGGAGGCTACTACCCGGGTGGGGGCTTTGGAGGTGGATTCGGTTTCCCGTTCTTGCTGCCGTTTTTTGGCTTTGGGGGCGGGTTTGGCGGCCTGTTCTCGATTTTGATTTTTATTTCGATTGCTAATTTCCTCGTCCAAAGCTTCCGCCGCGCCGGAGGCGGAACAGACGAACTGGGCAACAGCGCCCCCACTACCACCGTATCCGTCGCCCGCTTGCAAGTTGGTTTGCTAGCAGAGGCCCGCGGTTTGCAAGCCGAACTCGACTCCCTAGCGCGCAAAGCGGATACCGATACAGCGGCCGGTCGCGCTCAAGTGGTGCAAGAATCTACTCTGGCGCTGCTGCGACATCCTGAATACTGGGTTTACGCGGGTGCTGAATCTGTGCAAACTCGTTTGGAGGCAGCCGAAGCTAAGTTTAATCAATTTTCTTTGGCAGAACGCAGTAAATTTACTGAAGAAACGCTCTCGAATTATAACAATCAGCTCCGGCAAGCAGGGAGCAGCAATATCCTGCCAGGTCTGCAGGAAAATGGGGCGCTGGTGGCTTCTGATTTGAATTCAGATCCTGGGGAATTTATTGTGGTGACGGTGATTGTGGGTACTCAAGGTAAATTGCAATTGCCAGCAGTGAAAAACTCTGAAGATTTGCGCCAAGCTTTGCGCCAGATTGGGGGAGTATCGAGCGAGCAGTTGCTGGCGGTTGAGGTGCTGTGGACTCCTCAAGCGAACGGGGACACTCTGACTGCTGACGATATGTTGGCCGGCTATCCTGATTTACGATCGATTTAGTGAGCAAGACTGGGCGCGGAGCATTGTCTGCCGCGCCCCATCCCGCAGCCAAGCGGGGCGGGTGAACCCAATTGCTTGTGAGACGCGAATTTTACACGAGTTTTTTAAGGTTGATCGAGTTAAAAAAGATTGTTTAACAAATGCTAGTATTGAGAGATCATGATTCAGCGTGATTCATCTGCTATTGGCAAAGCCTGCCCGATATGGGTTTTGCGAAGAAGTTAGGCAAGATAAAAAAACTGTATTGAGCGAGGACTGCTTCGGAAGAAGTTGCGATCGCGCGCCATCTAAATTTTATATAAAGAAGAAGCGATCGAGAGCTAAAACTTATGGCCGACAGCAGCAGAAAAAAAGCACTTTTTATTTTGAGCCAGTTAAATAATGACGATATCAACTGGATCGTCCAAAAAGGCAAAAAGGAAGTTCTAGATCCGGGCGGGATTTTGATCCATGAAGGGAGACAGATAGATGCGCTCTACATTATTTTGAAGGGGAGTTTGAGCGTTTTGATCGAGGCTGAGGGGACTAAAGAACTTGCTAAAATAGCCAGCGGAGAACTGGTGGGAGAAGTCTCTTTCATTGACGCTCGCCCTCCTTTGGCAACCGTGAAGGCAATAGAACAAACTCACTTGCTGGCAATTCCTAGGCGGCAGTTAGTAATCAAACTTCAACAGGATATGGGCTTTGCTTCCCGGTTTTATTATGGAATTTCACTGTGTCTGGCAGACAGGATGCGCGGTACGATCAGACATATAGAATACGGTCGCAATATTGAATTAGATCAACCAGAATTTGAACGAGAGGATATCAATCCTAACGTCCTGGAAAATTTGGCGCTAGCTGAGGCTAAGTTTAATTGGCTGAGGGAAAATGTTAAAGCTTGAGGAATTTTAAGGCGTTTTTGAGCTGTGTCTGAAAACTTGCCGATTGATAGGGTAATTAAGAGATGTACGATGTAACCTCTCAACTCAAAAAACAGATGTGGAAAACAAAATAGGGGCGGGTTGTACCGGCAGTTATCGATTGTTGATCGATAATTGCCGGAACTATAAAAACCCGCCCCTGTGCTTTGCCGTTGCAACCTCGCGCGCTGAAACGCAACTACCCAGCACACAATCTAGATAATGCCCGGCCCTTTGCCACGGGTGTCTGCATCCATTGTCAGTTTTCCTTCCTCGCCTTTTTTATCTTTGATTTCTGCGAGAATTCGAGCGCGTTCTGCGGCTTCGGCTTCTTCTTTTGCTCTCAAATCGCCCGGTTCGTTGATGTACATTTCCGGTTCGATCGCGTAATTGTTAACCAGACCTTCTTTGTCTACTGTATAACCATCTGTAGTGTGAATGCTTTCGTCATCGGTTTGGTCATCAGTTTTTGCACTTTTCTGCTTCGCTTCGGTGGTTGTGTGCATGAAGTTAGAGCCTTCCCGTTCTTGCCGCGCTGCTGTCTCCGCAGGAGTAATGCCCCTGTCGTAGTGGGGGGCTTCCATATTGGCTTCGATTTGTTCGTCGGCCGGTGTTGATTTGCTAACTTCTTCTTTGGGGGGTATTGGTTGGCGATTAGTCATGATTTATTCCTGAGTTATCTTTTCAAAAAGGTCTTTGGCTTATGTTTAAATATTAATCCCAAGCTAGCTCATTCACAAACTATCTTTGGTTATAGTTTGCGAAAAATTGCGGTTAGGGAAAATACCTTTATTGAGTCTTCCTCAAGAGTGAGAAAATTCTGTTTTTATTAAAAATTTCACTATTTGCGACTATTTGGCATCTATCTAAAGATTGGGAATTGGGAATTGGGCATCGGGCATCGGGCATTGGTAACTAATGACAACAGACAACTGTCAACAGACAACTGTCAACAGTCAACTATCAACTGACTTTACGATTCTTTAAAGAAGCGGATGATTTCGCGGACGTGGTTGAGAAATTGTCCGTCATCGGTGAGTTGGGCGATCGCACTTTCTGCATCTCTTCTCAGTTTAGTGTGATCTGCCTGATTTGTCGCTTGCAAAGATTGTAGAGATGCGGATAAAGTAGTTAATTCTCTTCTCATAGCTTCCCGTTCCCGATTTTGGACAGCCACCCACGAATTCGGATTGTCTGAACTTAATTGATTGCTCAAATCTCTAACTGTAGATTCTAATTGTGCAAAGCGGCTGCGGAGTTCGACAATATCTTCACGGGGGTACAAAAATTGGCGGCGGATAGTTGTCAGCCGCTGGGCTAAATACTGATAACCTCGGATAGCTGGACGCAGTACAGTTAACAGCAGTGCAGCAGCGGAACTGAGATAGCCAATAGCACTAATTCCGGCGGCGGCTAGGGCGTAAAGTGCGATCGCGCTAAACAGATGAAGTGCGATCGCCACAAAGAGCGATCGGCTAACTAATACAGTAACGTATTTGACTTGTTCCTGATCGACAGCAATGTTTTTTTTAGTCGATTCTGCGGCTTGCGCTAAAACTTCTTTAGCTTCAAAATGGATATTCCAGGGAACTGTAACTATCAGCAACAGCCATTCAAAAATAGCAATGGCAATTATCCAATCAATAAAACTGCCGACGGAGACGTGCAGCCATTGCAGAATGGCAAAAACTAGCAGCAAAAATATGCCTGTGGCGGCACCAAAACCTGCGAAAGTGTAATACATAGCGATCGCCTTGGTGGAATGTTGTTTTGATTGTGGGTAGGTGGTTTAGGTCTGGAGTAATAAACTGTGACAGTTAAGTGAGCGTCCTATTAATCCCGGTTCATTAGTTATGAGTAAAAGTGCAGGCCAAGGGTTGCGATAAACCTGTTTTTTTCCCACAAATACTTGCTCTACCTCAATCGTGGAAGGTAGTGGAAATTGGGGGTAGGTTGTTTAGGTATGGATTCATAAGGTGTGACAGTTAAGAAATCGTCCTATTGATCCCAGTTGATTAGTGATTAATAATCCTCCGGGAGACAAGGGTTTCCAGACGCCTGGTTTGTTCCAGGAACGTACACGGGCTTGAACCCATCCATAATAGTTAAAGGAAACGGTTTGTTGGTTTGGGAGCGATTAAAAGGGCGGGTTTTTGAGATTGTCAATTATTGGCAGATATTGTTCGTGAACCCGCCCCTACCGTATTAGGGATAATCGATCGGACATGATATAATTCCTCAATAATTACTCATTGACGATTAAGTATAACGACACAAAAAAAATGACTATGTAACAAAATGTAAACGAATCACAACCTTTGGGATTGCTTCATTTCACTGGCAATGACATACTTATGTTTTTCGCAGTTAATCTAGTTAGTAATCAGGATGAAGTCAATCGATTTTAGATTTTAGATTTTAGATTAAAGAATTGAAGCATTGACCCCACGGATGAATCCGGGGGCTTGTATCCTGGATGCTTTCGGTCACTTTCTCCCCAACTCATACCATTTGAGATTTGAGATTTGAGATGGGGAATGGCTGATTATGTATGGGTTTGCAGATTGTATACAGTTGCATTCATTTTTTGAACTGGTATCACTAACGGCGTTACGCGGTGCTAGTGCTAGAAAAGTAGGAATCTCAAAACGCTCCCCTCTATCGATTTTTATTTTCCAGAGCTGCTAAATCACCTGTAGCTGAGATAAACTGATTTGGAAGTAGAGCGCGCGTTTTGCAAGCGGCCTCTCTGTAACCGAGACACTGCTACTGCAACCAGCCATCAGCCACAGCAAAATAGGTGCCAAAATTAACTCTACATTCTCCGATTTCCATTAACAGCGCGTCTACAATCTAAAATCAAAAGTCAGCAGCAAGGACAAACCGATGGCGAACTCAACTCTTGGCTTAGAAAATCAACTTTACGATTATCTGTTATCTATTTCTCTGCGGGAGCCAGATATTCTCGCTTCACTACGGGAAGAAACTGCTAAACATCCTATGGGGATGATGCAGATTGCTCCCGAACAAGGTCAGTTTATGGAGATGCTGGTGCAGCTTATGGGAGCGACCAAAACCTTAGAAATTGGCGTTTTTACTGGTTATAGCGCGCTGTGCGTAGCTTTAGCGCTGCCTCCTAACGGTCAAATTATTGCCTGCGATGTCAGCGAGGAATATACTGCGATCGCACGACGCTATTGGGAAGCTGCGGGCGTGGCTAATAAGATTTCTTTGCAGTTGGGCCCAGCAATAAATACTCTCGACAAACTAATAGCCGAGGGACAAGCTGGAACCTTTGATTTTGCCTTCATCGACGCCGATAAAGAAAATTATGAGGCTTATTTTGAGCGATCGCTGCAACTTGTACGCAATGGCGGTTTAATTGTAATTGACAATGTTCTGTGGTCTGGACGAGTTGCTGATCCTCAAGTACAAGACGAAAGCACCCTCGCCATTCGTAGTTTCAACGACAAATTGCGTAACGATCCCAGAGTTACTCTCAGTGTTGTCCCCATTGCTGACGGGCTGACTTTGGCCCTGAAACGTCGCTGGGCTACTATGATGGAACCTGAACAGCATAATTAAAGAGTTATTTGCGGTTTGTGGTGGATTTCTAAGGACTCATACAAAAGCTATGAAGAAACCGGATTTCTGAGTCAAGCTTCTGGGATAAAACGGATAATTTTTTTTGAGAAACCCCCGTTTATGCGTTCAGGACTGTTTTTATTTGCTGCAAACCGCGAAAGAATAACCATTTAAGAATATTATATCTAAACAACGTAATTAATTGATTTGAGGCGTAACTTCGGGTGTCTAATTTACAACTAAAATTACCAATTCATGAAACTTTTCAGTGTACTGTTCAAGGCGAAGGTTACTGGACGGGGACTTTAGTTGATTTTATCAGATTGGCCGGTTGTCCTGTGCGGTGTCCTTGGTGCGACACAGGCTACGAAAATGGGGGCAAAGGTTTGCCGTCTGTGCCGCAGTCGATCGCCCAATTGCTCGCTCAATTGCAGTCTCCGAGGGTAGTCATTACTGGCGGCGAACCTTTCATTCACCGCGATTTGCCGGAGTTAGTTGAAGCTTTGTTAGAAGCTGACAAGCAGGTGAGTATTGAAACTTCGGGTGCTTGCTGGCAGGATGTTTCCCCGCAGGCTTGGATTACTCTTTCTCCTAAAGAACACGTCAATCCTCAATATCCGGTGCAAGAGCTTTTCTGGACTAGAGCTAATGAAATTAAGTTGGTGATTAGCACTGGCGAAGAAGTTGAATTTTATCACAAGCATTTGGAAAAAAATCTGAATATTCCGGTTTTATTGCAACCAGAATGGAACTCAAAAAAATCAGCAATTCCCATAATCTTGGAATTGCTGAAACAAAATCCTAGTTACAGGCTATCTTTGCAAACTCACAAGTTTATTGGCGTGCAATAATTGGATGATTTAGCTAGAGTTATTCGTGAGGTAGGCGGTGCAGAATGGGGAGTGCCTCGCCCTACAATTTGTGGAAATATGTGCTAAAATTAAAGCAGTAATTTATTATATTATGAAAGTTATGCAAGCAGCTACTGAAAATCAAATGGGAAAAGTTATCACAACCCTAGTAATTACGAATCGGATCGATGAAGCTAAAGCAGAGGATGGTCTGATTCCCATCGAGCAAGTCAGGTCTGTTACTCTAGAAAATGTTTTGGTGGATACGGGCGCGACAACTTTGTGTTTGCCTAAAGATGTCATTGCCAGACTGGGTTTGAAAATTCTCAAGCAAGTGGTTGTTGAGACTGCAACGGGTATTAGTGAGGCGAGGATTTTTCGGGATGCTTCGATTTCTCTGTGCGGGCGCGAAGGGACTTTTGAGTGTTTGGAATTGCCAGAGGGGAAAACGCCACTTTTAGGCGTGATTCCGATGGAAGCGCTGGGAATTGAAATAGATTTGAAAAATCAAAGATTGAAGGTTTTGCCCGACGGGCCGACGGAAACTTATTTGACAATTCTTTGATATTCTTGAGTTTGGATGCCAGCTATTCGATCGGCAGCGCTAAGATGGTTAAGCACTGTTTTGCACTACTCTCATGTCCCAACGCGCCGAAACCTCAAACAGCCAGCCAAGTGCATCCCGCAACGGGCATAATGTGACGAATTCTCACTCTCACAACCAAAATACTATTCGGGTTCGCGGTGCGAGACAGCACAACCTGAAAAATATCGATCTGGAACTGCCGCGCGATCGCCTGATCGTTTTTACTGGCGTCTCGGGTTCTGGCAAGTCTTCCCTCGCTTTCGATACAATTTTTGCCGAGGGACAGCGCCGCTACGTCGAGTCTCTCAGCGCCTATGCGCGCCAGTTTTTGGGACAGTTGGACAAGCCGGATGTGGACGCGATCGAGGGGTTGAGTCCGGCTATTTCGATCGACCAAAAGTCAACTTCTCACAACCCGCGATCGACTGTTGGCACTGTTACAGAAATTTACGATTATCTCAGATTGCTCTACGGCAGAGCCGGTGAACCGCACTGTCCGATTTGCGATCGCTGCATTGCGCCGCAGACAATTGATGAAATGTGCGATCGAGTCATGGCACTTCCAGACGGCACTCGCTTTCACCTTCTGGCACCAGTTGTGCGGGGAAAAAAAGGCACTCACCGCAAATTATTGTCGAGTTTAGCCGCAGAAGGATTTATTCGCGTCAAAGTTAACGGAGAAATTTTAGAACTTTCGGAAAATATCGAATTAGATAAAAATCTAACGCACAATATCGAGATAGTTGTCGATCGGTTAATTAAAAAACCCGGTTTAGAAGAACGTTTAGTTGATTCTCTGGCAACTTGTTTGCGCCATTCAGAGGGAATTGCGATCGTTGAAGAGTTACCGAATGAGGAAAATTCCGAACCACAAGCGCCGATCGTATTTTCCGAAAACTTTGCTTGTCCCGAACACGGTGCGGTAATGGAGGAACTTTCGCCCAGGTTATTTTCGTTTAATTCGCCCTACGGCGCGTGCCAAAACTGCCACGGTTTGGGGAGTTTGCGGACTTTTGCCCCGGAGTTGGTAGTTCCCGACGAGAAAGCGCCTCTTTATTGTGCGATCGCACCTTGGTCAGACAAAGATAATTCCTATTATCTCTCTTTGCTTTGCAGTATTGCTGATACTTGCGGGTTTGATATCGACACTCCTTGGTATCGATTAAAGCCCGAACACCAGCGGGTAATTTTGTACGGCAATGAGCAAAAGCGCAGCGCAGAAAGTAAAAAGCGCGACGGCAGCACTGATTTGAGGAGAGATTTTAATGGCGTAATTTCCATGTTGCAGCGCCAGTACGACGATACTGGTTCTGATCTCATCAAGCAGAAGCTGGAACAGTATCGGGTCGATCGCTCTTGCGAGGTTTGTCACGGCAAGCGCTTGAAACCCGAGGCGCTTTCGGTGCGGTTGGGACAGTACGGAATTGTAGATTTAACCAGTATTTCGATTCGCGAATGTCGCGAACGAGTAAATAATTTGGGATTGAGCGATCGGCAATTTCAAATATCCGATTTAGCCCTGAGAGAAATCAAAGCCAGGCTGCAATTTTTGCTCGATGTCGGGCTAGATTACCTGACTTTAGACCGCGCAGCAATGACGCTTTCTGGCGGAGAAGCCCAGCGAATTCGGCTAGCGACTCAAATCGGTTCTGGTTTGACGGGCGTACTCTACGTTTTGGACGAACCCAGCATCGGACTCCACCAAAGAGACAACTTTCGCCTGCTGCAAACCTTAACAAAATTGCGCGATTTAGGCAATACTTTGATTGTCGTAGAACACGATGAAGAAACCATGCGGGCGGCAGACCACATTGTCGATATAGGGCCCGGTGCTGGCGTTCACGGCGGCAAAATTATATCGCAAGGAAGTTTAGAAAATTTGCTAACGGCAGAGGAATCTTTGACGGGTGCTTATTTGTCGGGAAAGCGAGTAATTGAAACCCCTAATGAAAGGAGAAAAGGCAACGGCAAAGCTCTCTCAATCATAAATGCGACGCGCAACAATTTAAAAAATATCGATGTGGAAATTCCCCTCGGAAAACTCGTCTGCGTGACGGGCGTTTCCGGTTCGGGAAAATCAACTTTAATCAATGAATTGCTGTACCCGTCGCTGCAACATTATATCACCAAAAAAGTGCCTTTACCGCCCGATATGGACGCCCTCAAAACTAAAGGCGAACGCTCTCTAGAGGATGTGGTTGATAAGGTAATTGTAATTGACCAATCTCCCATCGGTCGCACTCCGCGTTCTAATCCCGCTACTTACACGGGAGTCTTTGATGTGATTCGCGATTTGTTTGCCGAAAGCATTGAAGCGAAGGCAAGAGGTTACAAAGCAGGGCAGTTTTCTTTTAACGTGAAAGGGGGAAGGTGTGAAGCTTGTGGCGGCCAAGGTGTGAACGTGATTTCGATGAATTTTCTGCCGGATGTTTACGTGCAGTGTGAGGTTTGCAAGGGTGCACGGTACAACCGGGAAACGCTGCAAGTGAAGTACAAAGGCAAGTCGATTTCTGATGTTTTGAACATGACTGTCGAGGAATCTTTGGAAATGTTTAAAAATATTCCCAGGGCTGGCGTCAGACTGCAAACTTTGGTTGATGTTGGTTTGGGTTATATTCAGTTGGGACAGCCTGCGCCGACGCTTTCTGGGGGCGAAGCGCAGCGGGTAAAATTGGCAACGGAACTATCGCGGCGCGCTACTGGGAAGACGCTTTATTTAATCGATGAACCGACGACTGGTTTGTCGTTTTATGATGTTCACCATTTGTTAAATGTGCTGCAAAGATTGGTGGATAAGGGTAATTCAATTTTGGTAATCGAACACAATTTAGATGTGATTCGGTGCTGCGATTGGGCGATCGATTTAGGCCCGGAAGGGGGAGATAAGGGCGGCGAAATTATTGTGGCGGGGACGCCGGAGGATGTGGCGGCAAATCAGAGGTCTTATACTGGGAAGTATTTGCAAGCTGTTTTGCAGCAGCATCCGTTGGGGAGTGCTGTAGCTGTTAGTTAATAGTAGGGACATGGCAATGCCGTTTCCGACTCCCCGCGCCGGAAATGACATTGCCGTTTCCCTACAAATATCGTTTTTAATAATTTGTAGAAGTTAGACTAAATCAAATAATTAACTATCTTGAATTGTCGGAGACATTGCCATATTTTGTGCTTTTTTCTGCATGAATTCAATGTCCGATCGCAACCAAGTGCGGGGCCCGCTGCACTGATGAGCAATTAACAGCCCCCACAGTCCTTTGTTCGTTAAAATTGGCACGACTAAATTGGCGCGAACTTTCAGGCTACGCAGAAAATCTCGGTGGCATGGGTTAATTGGTTCTACTTCAATATCTGCAATTGCTTTAACTCTGCCCGCTTCGTACAAAGCAGCGTATTCGCCGCTAAAACATTCGTCTGGCCCCGTTGAACCCAAGATTGAGAGTTCGATCGCACTCAACATCTCGTAAGTCACTCGACCTTGCCACTGTTTGTAAAAATGATAAAGCACCGCGCGATCGCTCTGCAAAATTTCTCGAATGTCGTAGAGGGATTTTTCAACTAATACATCGCGCCTTAGACGATCTGTTAAGCGGTTAACAATGTTTTGCAGGCGATCGCCCGACATAGTATTAACTCCTTTAATTCCTAGTACACTCGCCCGATCTTAATTATTGAACTGGCGCTATCAACAAAACTCAATTTCTTGCGCTTCTAGATTTTCGCGCGATCGAAAATGAGTAATTTTTGGCTTAACAGTTGTCTGGATGCCAGCAACATTATACTATTATTTTGACAGAGATAGCAATCTTTTTGGGAAACGGGCGATCGCGTCGGCCCCAGCAAGCTACAGCTTTTTTTGCCCGAAGAACCATCGGCGGGACGCCTGTTCCACAAATGAAGAGAAAAGGAAGAGTTTACAAGTGCTGGGAGAATTGCTAGATATGCCTAAAGTTGGTTCCTCTTAAAGAGAGGAACTGCTAGGATATCTCGATAGCTAGAGGAAGCATCAAATATGTCTGTGCTACAAGCTGCTTGGAAACACGAATTTATCGCTACGAACGGCATTAAACTGCACTATGTCACTCAAGGTTCTGGGCCGCTGATGCTGATGCTGCATGGATTTCCTGAATTTTGGTATTCTTGGCGACATCAAATCCCGGAATTTGCATCAGATTATAAAGTCGTCGCTGTAGATCTCAGGGGTTACAACGACAGCGACAAACCTCACGATCGATCGGCTTACGTGATGGCAGAGTTTGTGCAAGATGTCAAGGGCATTATTCAGGGTTTGGGATACGAAAGTTGCGTATTAGTTGGTCACGACTGGGGAGGTGCGATCGGCTCTCCTGAGTTTATGGTGTAAAATAGATCAATCAATACAATTAATGTGATGAGCTTTCATTTAGATTATTTATTAGACTTGCCGAGAGTCCAGGTTGAAACTTGTACTCAAATTGAGGGACAAATTTACTTTCAACGCTCGTGTTGTAGCGTCAGGAATGATTTGTCCTCACTGTAATAATTATACAGAAGAAATCCATCAGAATCGATCTATATTAGCCAGAGATTTGTCATTTTTCGGTCGTTCTGTGTATTTACAAGTGCCTCGTCTGCAGTTTTACTGCCATACTTGTCAACGTTACAGTACAGAACAATTAGAATTTTTGGATAAAAAAAGACGACATACTCAACGATACGAACAAAATATTTATGCACGTGTTCAAAAGTCGAGCATATCACAAATTGGGCGAGAAGAATGATTGAGTTATGACGAAATTAAAAGTATTTTTACTCAGGTCCATTCCTCTCAACAAAAAACTGTTGAGATTCAGCACTCGCGAGTGAGTATAGATGAGATAAGTATGAGAAAAGTCAAAGGAAGTTTAGTAACTGTTGTTAGTGACATAGATGGGGGTAATTTGATTGAAATGATTGACTCTCACCGTCAACCAGACATATTTGAAGCCCGTATAAAACAACCGTTTTAGGTTCGAGAACAAGTTGAGCAAGTGAGTATTGATATGTGGGGAGGAGTTCCAAAACTTATAGAACAACTATTCCCAAATGCCAAAATTGTCATCGACTGTTTTCACGTGATGAAAGCAGTTAATAAAGACTTGAATAAGTTGCGTCGAGCAGTAGCAATTTCAGATATAGGCAGCAAATACTTATTTTTTAGTAATCGAAGCAACCTTAATGTCGAGCAAATTCAAAGGTTGGCTGTTACCTTAAAAAAATCAGAATGGTTAAGAATTGCCTATGAGATGAAAGAAGAGTTTCGGGAAATATACGAAACCCATATGACCGTCAATCGATTTTAGATTTTAGATTTTAGATTTTAGAGGCGACCCCACGGATAAATGCTCTTTCTTGAGAATTTTCGATTTTCGATTTGGGATTGATTCCACGGATAAATCACGTGGCGGGTACCACCTTTGAAATTCGTGGTCAAAATAGCCCCGGTAAAGTTTAAGGATTGGCTGAATCATGCACAGATATTCTTTAAATAATCTACCTGGGAAATTGTTAATCATTTGGAGGGAATTTGTAACTACTTTGTTAATCGTAAAACAAGTGGAGTCATGTCAGGGATAAACAATCGAGTCAAGTTGATTATGGGACGGTAGTCCTGCATAGCAATGAAAAATCCTGGTTTTAATTGATAGATAAACAGGCGTTATACTCATGAATAAAATACCAAATATCCCCACTATGATTAGAGAGTTTTTTGGAGAATGAAATAATTTTTCTCACCAATCTAGAGATTCTTTGTCTCATCGTATTATTAAATTTTTCTATAGAGTTTGTCAGACCAGTCTCCTTTCCTACGGCCTTGTGTCTTTTTTGAGGAAAAACTGTGACCTAGGCGCTCCAAAAGTCTGTATAACTTACGGCACATTGACTCTGGAACAGGTCGCACGTGAATCTCATAATCCTTGAGCGCCAGCTTGATCTCTTTTGCCAATATACACTCCTACAATTTATGAAAGTTGATACATCAATTGCCAGCTCTTTCCACTGCTTGTTATCCTTATTGCCTACAAATGACCACATTTCATCACATTGAATTGTGAGCTTCCCTTTCTTTTTTGACTTCACTTCTACTTCTCTTTTTACAGCTACTAATTTTTGATGAACATAGTATTGCAACCACCGTTCCGAAACCCCAGTCGCCATCACAATCCCAGCCAGAGATATCTTTTATAATAAAAGTCTATATATCAACTCTTTTGTTGCTGATTAAATCGGTTGATGTCTGGGAGTCATGAGGAATTTTATTCCACAATATCGACATTTAAAATTTTGCTTCTGAGAGCGAGTGCAACCATTTTTCAATATGTATTCAGAGTTACACTTGGGACAGTTCATAAGCTAAAATTTAAGGTAGGTTAAAAGAATAAAATTATAACACATTTTCCTTGCTATGCAGGACTACCTATGCGACAAGGATATGGCTTTTCTAACGCAAGAAAATTTTCGAGAGCGCGTATTAGCTTGTTTTTCTGATTAGGTAAAAATATCACCGTAAGTCCTAGAGAGCCGCGCGATCGCCTGGAATTTTGCTTATGCTTATCCCCAAATGGTGGATAAATTAATTGTGATGAATGTACCGCATCCGGCCAAGTTTGCTGAAGGGCTATACATAGGTTTACATAGGTCTTATGGAGCGGGTAGGATAAAAGTATGGCAACAATCGACATCCTAGGGGTTCGGCACGCTTACGATTTGACGGCTCCGACTGCAACTTCCCCGGTTCTGGTATTTGTCCACGGCTGGCTGTTAAGCCGCCACTACTGGCAACCTTTGACCGATCGCTTGGCATCAAACTATCAGTGCCTTACCTACGATTTGCGGGGGTTTGGCGATTCTCAATCGGACGCAGGCGACGATCGCCTATGTTCCGAACCGCTAAATTCCTGCTACACTCCCGTAGCTTACGCTCGCGATTTGGAAATTTTACTCGAAAAACTCGATATATCTTCTGCTTGGCTGGTGGGACACTCTCTGGGCGGTACGATCGCTCTATGGGGAGCCAGCAAATTCTCCGATCGCATTAAAGGCGTGGTCTGTATCAATGCAGGGGGCGGCATCTATCTTAAGGAAGAATTCGAGCGGTTTCGAGCGGTCGGCAAGCAGCTAGTGACAATGCGTCCCGGCTGGCTGCCTCGCTTGCCCTTAGCAGATTACGTGTTTGCCCGCGATTCTGTAGCCCGCTCGATCGGCAGATCCTGGGGACGGCAGCGCTTAATAGATTTCGTGGGAGCTCATCCAGAGGCAGCTTTGGGGGCTTTGTTGGACTCCACCACAGAAGCCCAGATTCACCTATTGCCACAAATTGTGTCCCAACTCAAGCAGCCTGTTTATTTTATTGCCGGTACTAAAGACAAAATTATGGAACCAAAATACGTGCTGCATTTGGCTAGCTTTCACTGGATGTTCCAAGGTTGTGGCGAGAATGTCCTTCAGCTTCCCGATTGTGGCCATTTGGCAATGGTGGAACAGCCGGATGCAGTGGCTAGTTATCTGCAAAATATTCTGAAAGAACACACGTGAACTACCAGGCACCGACCGCTAAGCGGTACGGTGCTGGCTTCCAACTTCAACCGGAACAGCCGATAACACGGAAGATTTCCTTCCAGCCTTCGGACTTACATTCCGTCCATTGGCAGTAGCGCTAGTTCCTAACGCTAATATTCGCAAGCCTTCCTCTCGAATGTTGATAGCTGCATTTACGTCTCTATCGTGCTTTGTCTGGCAGTTGGAACAAGTCCAACTGCGGAGGTCTAGAGGAAGACTACCCACCTGATTTAGGCAAACGTGACAAGTCTTACTCGATGGGAAAAACCGACCAATTTCTAGATAGGTTTTACCGTCTCTTTCCGTCTTGTATTTGAGTTGACGGGTGAATTCTGACCAGCCACAATCACTGATTGCTTGAGCTAGGCAGTGATTCTTCACCATGTTCTTGACTGCCAGATTCTCGACAATGATGACTTGGTTCTCGTTCACCAGTTTGCGAGATAGTTTGTGCTGGAAGTCCTTGCGAGAATTTGCAATTCTTTCATGCACCCGTGCCACAATGCGGCGGGCTTTCTTGCGACGATTTGAGCCTTTCTGTTTACGGGAGAGTTTTTGCTGCTTACGCTTCAGGTTTTTAGCGCGTTTCTTCAAGTGCTTGGGATTGTAGAACTTAGACCCATCAGACGTAATCGCAAAATGAGTTAGCCCGACATCAATTCCCACCGCTTTACCGTTTGAGGAAATCTCCACATCCGGTAAGCCATCATCAAATAACAAGGAAGCGTAATACTTCGCTGTACGGTTCATGCTAACTGTGACGGTTTTGACTTTTCCCTCAAACCTGCGATGAATCTTGGCAGAAACAACGCCTAACTTGCCGGGAAACTTCAGATGACCATCATCAACAATTTGAACTTTTTGTGGGTACTGAATCGATTGTTTATCGTGCTTTGATTTGAATTTGGGAAATGATGCCCGTCCTTCAAAGAAGTTGATAAAGGCTCTCGACAGGTTCAGTGAGACGCTTTGCAGCACTTGGCTGTAGGTTTCACCTAACCATTCATACTCTTTCTTGAGCGCAGGTAAGCGACTGTTCATCCCAATCTGGGATAAGCCTTTACCCGTCTCTTTGTAGAGCTCGTTCGTTGCGTTCAGTGAATTGTTCCAGTACCAACGGGCACAGCCAAAGGCCTTTGACAGCGTTTCTTTCTGCTCATTGGTCGGATAAATTCGTACCTTGACAACGTTTTTCATATATCTAGTTTAACACGAATCCCATTTACCGTAACTGGTTGTGCCGTATAAGAGGTTGGCTATTTCTTTCCTATCCCGATTGTTCTACAGCTCCGGTGAAGACCACAATCGGGACGGCAAGAAATAGCCTGGCTTTCATCCCGACGCTCAATCGAAGCGATTAGAGCGCGGGACGAACCGCCGAAGAGTTAAAACATTCTTCCCTGTTCCTTGTTCATTCTTACCTCTTGCTTCTTCGCTGTTCCTTCTGCCTTCGCCTAAATCTGTTATCTTAAATAGATAAGTCTGCCCGATCGCCCTCTTGGGACAGACGTTTCGATTAAATAGTGGCTTTCAACTCTAAATTCTAATTCTGCTTAAATATCTGTGCGCGTTAACCTCACCGATCGGCAACAACACATCCTTTGGGCAACGGTTCGCCACTACATAGCAACAGCGGAACCCGTTGGCTCAAAAGCTTTGGCTGACGAATTCAACCTCAGCGTCAGCCCAGCTACAATTCGCAATGCGATGGGGACTCTTGAAAAAGCTGGACTGCTTTATCAGCCCCACACTTCGGCAGGACGAGTCCCCTCTGACTCCGGCTACCGAATTTATGTAGACCAGTTGATTCAGCCATCTGATACGCTCGCCCGCAAGGTGGAACAGGTACTAGACCAGCTCAATTGGTCGGATGGTCGCATGGACGCGGCACTCCGCGGCGCTGCTCAAATCCTGGCAACTATCAGCGGTTACATAGCAATGATCACCATACCGCAAACCAATATGGCTTGCTTGCGCCACTTGCAACTGGTGCAGCTAGAGCCGGGAAAGGTGATGCTGATCGTGGTGACCGATGCTTACGAAACTCAGTCGGTTTTGGTGCAGTTGCCGAGGGACGCACATGGTAACACGCCTGATGTCGAAATCGTCGATCGCCAATTGCAGATTTTGTCGAATTTTTTGAACAGCAAGTTGCGGGGACGATCGCTTTCGGAACTCTCGGCTGTAGACTGGAGCGAGTTAGACCGGGACTTTGAGCTGTACGCTGAGTGGATGGGAACCATGCTGACTGCTTTGAGCAGCCGCCAAAGCAATCCAACCTACACGCGGATTCTGATCGGCGGTTTGGCAGAAGCGCTGCGCTTGCCTGAGTTTTCGCAGTTGCAGCAAGTTCAAACCCTGGTGCAATTGCTCGAACAAGAGCAAGAACTGCTTTGGCCTTTGATTTTTGAATCGCCTGAGTTGGACATCCCCGGCAAGCGGGTAACGGTGCGTATTGGTTCGGAAAATTCTTTAGAACCAATTCGTGGCTGTACTCTGATTTCTTCGACTTACCGCCGGGGATCAGTGCCGGTGGGTAGTGTTGGGGTTTTGGGGCCGACGCGGATGGTTTATGAAAATGCGATCGCGGTTGTGGAAGCTGCTGCGGATTATTTGTCAGAAGCTATTGGCGGAAATCGAGTTAGTTTTCCTGATGGCGATCGAGGGCGATCGGATAATCCCTTGTTAGATGCACCCTAATTTGATACCCCCAAGCTTAACGGCCTTGGGGTTTTATTGTGTGTGGACGTACTCGCAACCTTTATCAACCGGGTTTTGTAACCAAAAACCTAGGCTTTTATCCCACATTCGGCACCCTGGGGTGTTACACAGTATAATTACGCAGAAAACTATATCTTTAAGGTGATAAATTATGCCTTTAAAACGTTCTTTACCCGTTAATGTACGGTATTATAGTATAATTTATAGTTTTATTGCTGGATAAAAATAAGTAAAAACCGATAGTGACAGTTAAGAGTGGCGAATGTGGGTTTTATACTCTTTTTGGGGTAAGAAACTAAAGCTTCGCGCTTGACAAGAGAGTTTCGTAAACAACCCGGTTTCTGCGTCCATGAGCGGCTCGGAAAGTGGCAGGAGTTACGGGCGATCGACTTTCCGGGGATCGGGGGAAAGAGATGGCGATGGCGCTCGATCGCGCATTTACAGAAAGTGGTCGCGGAGTGTTAGTCGAATGGCGGGTTTAGCAGCCTAACCGGTGAGTTTTGTTGCAAACCGGGTGGGCGATCGCCCCCTTTAGGGATGGCGGCTGCGATAAATAAATTGAGGAGGCGCGAACCCTGCGATCGTCGATTCCCAAGGCCGCAGAATGTCAAAATATTAAGACATTTTAGAGAGTTCGTCAAAAACAACTAAAAAAGATTAGTGTGGATAGGAAAGCGATATTTCTTTTGGGAATAGCCCGGGTTAGACAATTGCAAATAACTTGCAGTAAATTTGGCTTGATTGCCAGTTCATAAAAAAATTAACCGCTGAGTTAAGATCGAAACGAAATTTAGGGAATTTTCTTTTAGCATTCAATGAAATCGACCGATATAACTAAAAATACCTTTGCGATCACAACGCCTCTGTATTATGTAAACGATTTACCTCACGTTGGCAGCGCTTACACGACTATGGCAGCCGATGCCCTAGCCAGATTTGAGCGGCTGCGGGGCAAATCTGTTTTGCTGGTTACGGGGACGGACGAACACGGGCAGAAAATTCAGCGGACAGCCGAGAGTTTGGGACGATCGCCCCAAGCTCACTGCGATTCAGTAGTTCCGGCGTTTGAGGCGCTGTGGAAGCAACTCGACATCCAGTACGATCGCTTCATCCGCACAACTTCGCGGCGCCACGAGTACATTGTCAAAGAATTTTTCCAGCGCGTCTGGAACTCCGGCGACATCTACTTGAACCAGCAACAAGGCTGGTACTGCGTCTCCTGTGAAGAATTTAAGGATGAACGGGAATTGTTGCCGGGAAATAGGTGTTCTATCCACACCAGCAAGGAAGTTGAGTGGCGCGACGAGGAAAATTACTTTTTCCGTCTGTCGCGGTATCAAGACCAACTGCTGGCATTGTACGCAGAACGTCCCGACTTCATCGCGCCGGAAAGCCGACGCAACGAAGTGCTCAGTTTCGTCAACTCTGGACTGCAAGACTTTTCGATTTCTAGAGTGAATCTCGAATGGGGTCTGCCAATGCCCGTTGACCCCAGTCACACCATCTACGTCTGGTTTGACGCTTTGCTGGGATACGTCACCGCCTTGCTAGATCCGGACAGCGACCCGATGTTGGAGAATGCTTTATGTAAATGGTGGCCGGTTGACTTGCACTTGATCGGCAAAGATATTCTTCGCTTCCACGCAGTTTACTGGCCGGCAATGCTGATGTCAGCGAATCTGCCGGTGCCGGGTCGCGTCTTCGCACACGGTTTTTTGACCAAAGACGGCAAAAAAATGGGGAAAACGGAGGGTAATACTCTAAACCCTGTCGAATTGGTCAACAAATACGGCGCTGATGCAGTACGTTACTATTTCCTCAAAGAAATTGAGTTCGGAGAGGACGGCGATTTTAACGAAACTCGGTTTATCAATATATTGAATGCTGAGCTAGCAAATGATTTGGGAAATTTGCTTAATCGTACCCTAAACATGGCTCGCAAATATTGCGGTGGCTGCGTACCAAATGTATTGGGAGAAAACATTGAGGGCGACAACCTTCTCAAGGCTATGAGCCGGGATTTGGGCGATCAAGTAGCGGGTTTTTACGAGGAGTTGGCTTTTAGCAAGGCTTCCGAAGCCGTGCTTGCATTAGTGCGAGCTGGTAACAAGTTTATTGACGTGCAAGCACCTTGGAGTTTGTACAAGCAGGGACAGATCGAAAGTGTCGAACAGGTGCTATATTCTGTTCTGGAATCTGTTAGACTAGCATCTTACCTTTTATCGCCGATAATTCCCAATATCAGCAACGCTATCTATCTGCAGCTAGGTTTTTCAATTGACTTTAACGATCGGGTTACAGTTAACAGTTTAGCGAATTTTGCAGCTCATGCTGCCTGGGGCGCTTTGCCTGCAAACCAAACTCTGGGGGAACCCCAACCTGTTTTTAAGCGGATCGAACTGCTGTAAACAGTACCTTCATAGTTGGCAGCCAGCGCTCTGGGTGTTATGACAGACTACGAATTAGCAGTTATTTCCTTACCAATCTTTCATAAAAATTGAGGCATAACAATCATGTTGAATAGAATAGAAAGCAACGACCTTTTTACGCCGGAACAGGTTCTAGAAAATCGGGGTAGAGTGGCAATTTTTATTGACGGTTCTAACCTTTTTTACGCGGCTTTGCAGTTAGGAATTGAGATTGATTACACTAAGCTGCTGTGCCGTTTAACTGCGGGCTCGCGGCTGCTGCGCTCTTTCTTCTACACTGGTGTCGATCGCACTAACGAGAAACAGCAGGGGTTTTTACTGTGGATGCGCCGCAACGGCTACCGGGTGATTTCTAAGGATTTGGTACAGTTGCCAGATGGTTCTAAGAAGGCGAATTTGGATGTAGAAATCGCTGTGGATATGATGGCTTTAGTGGGGTCTTACGACACGGCGGTACTGGTCAGCGGTGACGGCGATTTGGCCTATGCTGTGGATGCTGTGAGCTATCGCGGCGTGCGGGTGGAAGTCGTGAGTTTGCGATCGATGACGAGCGACAGTTTGATTAATGTAGCCGATCGCTATATCGATTTGGAAATGATTAAGGACGACATCCAAAAAACCTCGCGCCCTAATTATGCTTACCGCCCTTTGTCGGGTCTGAGCTTGATGGAGGAACACGACGACAGATAGGGATTTGGTAATGGGTAATGGGTAACGGGTAATGGGTGATGGTTAATGGGTTGAATCATTGAGAATTAAAAGTTAAAAATTTAGACCAAACATGACACATTTTTAATTTTTGATTAAGTGTTTTTCAAGAGCCAATTATTAATTACCAATTACCAATTCCCAATAACCAATAACCAATGATTCATCTAAAATCCCAAATTCCCAATATGAAATCCCCAAAAATAGTGCTACTATTTTTACCAGCACTGATTTTGGGGATTGATGCTTGTGCGGTTCCGCAAGAAACTCAAAAGAACAAATTAGCGGAGGATCTCAAAACCGCTCAACAGTCAAACAGCACTTTAACTTTGAACAAAGTAACCCTAGAACAAGCAAACGAAAAGGGCGAGACGTTCTGGAAAGTAAACTCGCAAAATGCCGTTTACAGCAAAGACAAAAAGATAGTTAACGTTCAGAAACCAGTGGGCAAATTGTTTCAGGACGGCAAAGAAATTTACGACATTCAGGGAGAAACGGGGCAGGTATTTCAGGAAGGAAATCAGGTTTTTCTCAAAGGTAACATAGTCGCTAAAGACCTGAAAAATGGAGTGGTTTTGCGGGGAAATGAGTTGGAGTGGCGGCCGAAGGAAGATGTTTTAGTTGTCCGCAATAATTTGACGGGAGAGAACAAACAGGTGATGGCTTCAGCGAAGGAAGCGCGGGTTTTCAGCAGGGCTAAGAGGATGGAGTTATTCGGTTCTGTGGTGGCAAATGTTAAAGATCCGATTTTGCAATTGCGAACGGAGCACTTAGTGTGGTTTGTGGAGCAACAAAAGGTAAACAGCGACCAACCAACTCAAATTGACAGATACAAAGATAAAATAGTAACAGATAGCGGTTTTGCCGACCAAGTAGATGTAGACTTAAAAACCAAGATTGCGACGCTGACAAAAAACGCTCAGTTGATGCCATCAGACCCGCCGCTGCAAATAGAAAGCAGTTTGATGAGTTGGAATTTTCCGGCGCAATCTGTGGTATCCCCTGGGCCTGTGAAGGTTTTGCACCGCGTGGAAAAGGTGACGATGACTGGGGATATGGGGCGGGGAGATTTAGATAAAAAAGTTTTTTATTTGACGGGCAATGTGGTAGGAATAGGGGAAAAACGTCAAGCTCAATTAAATACCGATCGCGTAACGTGGTATTTAACTAACCAGACTTTCGACGCCGAAGGAAATGTGGTTTACAAGCAACTAAATCCGGTGTTTAATTTGACTGGGCCGAGGGCGGCGGGAGAGTTGAAAAATCAAACTGTGATTGTCAAAGGCGACGGTGGTGGCGGCCAAGTGGTTACGGAATTTGTACCGGATGAGTATAAGGGAACGGTGGGACAGTAGATGGGATTGCGATCGCAGATGTTGGCAGATGAGCGCAGAGGAACGCAGATATAATTAAGATTGAATTGAGTAAGGAGGGGTTGGGATGACGACAACTTTAGAAAAGTTAGAACGGCTTGATGAACCTATCTTAATTGACGAGCTGAGTTGGAGAGAGTTTAAGGCTGTTGAACAGTTGCTCTCACGCCCAGGGCTGAGGCTGTCGTTTTTAGATGGGGTGTTGGAGATTAGACGTATGCCTGGAAGAAAACATGAAACTGCCAAACAGCGGATTTCAACGCTGGTGGATCTCTATTTGGAATATGCAGGGATTGATTTTACGCCAACTGGCTCGGTGACGCTCGAAAGTGAAACTGGAAAGGTGAAGCGAGAAGCAGATCTATCTTACGAATTGGGAGCTAATCGAGAATTTCCTGATTTGGCGGTGGAAGTGGTGGTGACTAGCGGCGGTATTAACAAGTTGGAAGCTTACAAACGCCTGGAAATTCCTGAAGTTTGGTTTTGGGAAAATGGCGCACTTCGTATGTATTCGTTGGGGGCTGATGGATATGTAGAGGTCGATCGCTCTCAAGTTCTGCCAGACTTAGATATTGTATTATTGGCGCCGTGTATCAATATTGAAAATCACCTTCAGGCAATGCGGGAATTCAGGGAAGCTATTCAATAGAATTTGATTGTGCAATTAAGTTTGTAATAATGACTTCTGCCCTGTTTTAAAGCTTTTAGTTACTAAGGAATAAAGTTGTTACTACAAACCCGTTTTATTGTGAAGAATTACCCCATATTCCGCACCCCCAACGGGCAGCATACACGGCAAGAGCGGAGCGAAGTCGATCGTCCGAGACAGTAGTAAGTAAAAATACTTGGCGGGGTGACAACGCCTGTGAAACCTTGATGGTAAAAGCATTAAAGCCCCTCAACATCAAAAAAGATAGGGGATTATTGACAGGCTTATTGACTAATAAGATCGTCCAAGCTCGCCTTGAACCTGATTCAAGGGATCTCGCCACTCTCTTTTATTGACTCACGCCCGCAAAAATATTTTCGCTTGGTCAATTAACTCAAAACCTTGACGCAGCTTGGCTTTTAACCTGCTTGTCACTGAGTCAAAGTTTTGAGTTGAGGGTTGATTTAGGCACTGTGGACGATCGACTATTAAGTTATTGTGCATCTAGTTTCCCATTTCCTCTATTTGAGAATCCTTGTGGGACGTGCCAGATATCCCGTTGAAAAAAAAAGCGCCATTTAGCGTAAGCTTAGGACTTACGCATAGAACCCCCAAACCCTTTTTCCAAGACGGCTTTCAAGTTCCCCTTTTTTTAGGGCAGCACGGGGAAGCTGGGTTTGAGACCCTATAGTTCGTAAGTCCTGACTATAATTGTATGCTTAGATCACTTATTATTGAGGTCAAGACCTATAAGTCAATGAAGGTGTACTCAATATCCGTGAAATCTGCAGGTAGGCTTACACTGCAACCCCAAGCAAAATATAGCATTTGACATTTATGGAGATTTCGTCTCAAATGGGGGATCTGTTTTTTTTCATGAATTTGCAAACTGTATCAGTATTAGCCGCTCATTTGGGCCCGGTTATTCAACAATAAGATATCATTAAACCAATTGGCGTTCAAGAGAGACGGAATCAATAATTTCCCTAGAGCTGACTTTAAATGACCAAGGGTGAGCGACTGTTGTTATTGAAATAATCCAAATACTAAAATGACCACGAATTTCAAAGGTGGTACCCGCCACGTGATTTATCCGTGGAATCAATCCAAAATCTAAAATCGAAAATCCTCAAGCCCCCGCATTTATCCGTGGGGTCGCCTCTAAAATCTAAAATCTAAAATCTAAAATCGATTGACTCCGCCATGACACTAATCGCAAGTGAGAATGAACTTGCAAAAAGCCCTCAAAAAATCCCGCTGCGCCTCGTCTTAGTCGTACCATTCGTCCTGCAAATCTTCGCTGCTGTGGGGCTGACAGGTTGGCTCTCGCTACGCAACGGCAAAACTGCCGTCAACAATGTTACTAGCCAATTACGAACGGAGGTAGTCGCCCGCATCAATCAACAATTAAACACTTACTTGGAAACGCCCCATTTGATCAATGCCATCAGCGTCGATGCCATTGGCCGCTTTGGGTTGTGGAATCCAGACAATATGGGTTCTATGAGAAGCTACTTCTACTGGCAGCTCAATCAATTTTCCACTGTTAGTTACATCAGTTTTGGAGGGGAAAAAAAAGAATACGCGGGTGCTGGATATAAGGATGATGGCAGTGTGGTTATTGAAATAACCGATCGATCTACTAATTTTATCAATACGATCGTCACCGTAGATAGAGAGGGCAACCCGACTCAGTTTAAGGAAACCCACCCAGACTACGATCCCCGCATTCGACCCTGGTATCAAGCTGCAAAAGTTGCAGGCAAACCCCAGTGGAATAAAATTTATCAATATTTTATTCAACCTAGCCTAGGAATCTCCGCTAGCCAACCTGTTTACGATAAAAATGGCACTTTTCTAGGAGTTGTAAGTACCGATCTGTTTCTATCAAAAATCGGCGATTTTCTTCAAACTTTAAAAATTGGTAAATCGGGAAAGACTTTCATCATAGAACGCTCTGGCTTGCTAGTGGCTTCTTCCACCGTCGAGAAGCCATTTATTAACATCAAAAATCGCCAAAAAACGCAAAGATTAAAAGCGATTGAAAGCAGCGTCCCTTTGATACAGGGTACAGCGCAGCATTTAATAGAACGCTTTGGTAACTTCACTGAAATTGATAGCAACCAGCAACTAGATTTCATCCTAGATGGTCAGCGGGAATTCGTGCAAGTATCCCCATTCCAAGATGGTCGAGGTCTTGATTGGCTGATTGTTGTAGTCGTTCCAGAAGCCGACTTTATGGAGCAAATTAATGCCAATACCCGCAGCACTATCTTACTCTGCGTTTTAGCGCTCGTGCTAGCGACGTTGTTAGGAATCCTTGCTTCCCGGTGGATTACCCATCCGATTTTTCGGTTAAGTCAAGCGAGTCGAGCGATCGCCAACGGTGAATTAGACCAAAAAGTAGATATCAATAGCATCGATGAACTGGGAAGTCTGGCTCAATCTTTTAACCAAATGGCACAGCAATTGCGCGAGTCTTTTGCTGCTTTAGAAAAGACCAACTCAGAGTTAGAAAATCGAGTAGAAGAACGAACAAGTGAGCTAAAAGAGGCAAAAATGGCCGCTGATACTGCTAACCATGCCAAGAGCGAATTCCTCGCCAACATGAGCCATGAACTCCGCACACCCTTGAACGGAATTCTAGGATACTCTCAAATTATGGAGCGCGATAAAACTACCACTCCTAAACAAAAAGATGCTATCCACATTATTCACCAGTGTGGTTCGCACTTACTCACGCTGATTAACGATATTTTAGACATTTCTAAAATTGAAGCCAGTAAAATGGAACTTGAGAGCTCAAGTTTTAATTTTTCTTCCTTTTTGATCGGGGTTGTGGAAATGTGTAGCATCCGAGCTGAACAAAAACAAATTACATTTAGTTATCAAGTATTAAATCAACTTCCTAACGCTGTAAATGCTGATGAAAAACGACTGCGCCAAGTTTTGATTAACCTTTTGGGCAATGCTATTAAATTTACAGAAAAAGGAGGTGTTATTTTTAAGGTAGGCGTAATAGGTACGGGGGAAGACTCTGACCAATCACAACTTACTAAAATTCGTTTCCATATCCAAGATACTGGGGTAGGCATGGCACCCGAACAGTTAGAAAAAATATTTTTACCGTTTGAACAAGTCGGAAATAGGCAGCAGAAGGCAGAAGGCACAGGGTTAGGATTAGCGATATCACAGAAAATTGTTCAAATGATGGGAGGGGAAATAAAAGTCGAAAGTATACTCGGTCAAGGCAGCATTTTTTACCTCGATTTAGAGTTGACTAAATCATCCGAATATATTGAAAAACTTTCGATCAATGATTCAATTAATTTAACTGGATTTAAAGGGGATAAAAATAAAATTTTGCTAGTAGACGATCGATTTGAGAATCGAGGTTTTCTTAGAAATCTTTTAGAACCACTAGGTTTTCAAATCATGGAAGCTTGTGATGGAAGAGAGGGTTTAGCTAAAGCTGCTGAGTTTAAACCAGATCTGATTATCACAGACTTAGTGATGCCAGTAATGGATGGATTTGAAATGTCGCGACGCTTGCGACAATCACCAGAATTTAAAGATGTCATATTGATAGCATCCAGCGCCAGCGTGTTTAACTTCGATCGGCAAAATAGCCACGAAGCAGGTTGTAATGAGTTCCTGTCAAAGCCGATCGAAGTAGAAGAATTGCTAGAAGTATTAAAAAAATATTTGCAAATCGAATGGATTTACGACCAACCTGCGGATTTGGCGAAGGCACAGCAGGAAGGTTTCACTAATTTATTAAACGTTCAGAGTGGTGAGCTTGTGATACCGCCATCAGCAGAGCTGGTAGCGCTGTTTAATGCAGCTCGGATCGGCGATATTGAAGTTGTTGAGCAGGAAGCCAATAGACTAAAGCAGATAGACGGCAACTATCTACCCTTTGCTAATAAAATATTGCAATTTGCGAAAAATTTTGAAGAAAAAGAACTACTAGCCTTTGTAAAAACACATTTGGGGGAATAAAATGCTCAACCAAAAAGACAATGTAATTTTAATTGTTGACGATAACCCGAATAACCTCAAACTTCTGTTCGATTTTTTAAAGGAGTCAGGCTTCAAGGTTTTAGTAGCTAAGGATGGGGAAAGTGCTATTGAGAAGTTACAACAAGTTTCGCCAAATATCATATTGTTAGATGTGATGATGCCGGGGATGGATGGGTTTGAAACCTGCTACCGCTTAAAAGCATCAGTGGCAACGAAAGATATCCCTGTGATTTTTATGACAGCTCTTACGGATCGCGTGGATAAGGTTAAAGGTTTGTCAATGGGGGCAGTAGATTACATCACCAAACCCTTTCAGCAAGAGGAAGTCCTAGCCCGCGTGCAACTACACCTGAGACTGCGAAATTTGACCAAGACGCTGGAAGAGCAAAATGTGCTTCTCAAACAGGAAATTGAAGCGCGAAAAGAGGCGGAAGCGGCCTTGCAGAAACTCACTTCTGAGTTAGAGCAACGGGTGGCTTCTCAAACGGCGGAACTTAGACAAGCCTACAACGAGCTTCAACAGGCTCAAGTTCAGTTGTTGGAAAGAGAAGAAAAATTAGGACATGATGCTTTTCACGACGCGCTAACGGAGTTGCCTAACCGCGCTTGGTTTATGAATCGGCTGCAACAGGCGATCGACTTGTCGTACAGACGTGAAGATTATCTATATGGGGTGCTATTTATTGACCTAGATCGCTTTAAAGTAGTGAATGATAGCCTCGGACATTTGGTTGGGGATCAATTACTAAAAAGCGTTGCTCGTCAACTGCAAGTTTGTTTACGCCATACAGATGCAGTTGCGCGGTTTGGAGGAGATGAATTTGTGATATTGCTGGAAGATATTAAAGATATTGATGAACCAAACCGGGTGGCTGAACGCATCCAAAATCAATTAAGACAGCCGTTTAATTTGAATGATTATGAAGTCTTTACCGAGATCAGCATTGGAATTATCGTTAGCACAATGGGTTACGATCGCCCAGAAGACGTGCTCAGAGATGCAGATATCGCCATGTATTATGCTAAAGCTCAAGGTAGAGGGCGTTACGAAATTTTCGATCCAGCGATGCAAACTGTGGCGATGACGCGCTTGCAGTTGGAGAACGACTTGAGAAGGGCAATGGCGCTACAAGAATTTTGCGTTCACTACCAGCCAATTGTCTCGCTTTCTACGGGGAAACTGAGTGGTTTTGAAGCTTTGGTGCGCTGGCATCACCCATCTGGCATCATCTACCCGCCTGCCGAGTTTATCCCTGTGGCTGAAGAAACTGGTTTGATCAATGAACTGGGGTGGTGGGTTTTGCGGGAAGCTTGTCACCAGATTAGTATTTGGCAGCAACAGTTTCCCCAAACACCTCCCTTGGCGATTAATGTCAATCTTTCCCCCGTGCAGCTAAAGCAAGCAAACCTACTCAATCGAATTGAGGAGATTTTGCAGGAGACTGGCTTTCCCAGCTACCGTCTCAAACTAGAGATTACTGAAAGTTGCATTTTGGAAACAGTATCCAGGGAAGAAAAGATGTTGAAGCAGCTAAAAGCCCTAGGCATTCTGTTATGTATCGATGACTTTGGCACGGGCTACTCTTCTTTAAGCCGCTTACACGAGTTTCCCATTGATACCTTAAAGATTGACCGCTCTTTTGTGAGCCGCATTGGGTTAGACAACAGCGGCGTAGAAATTATCCAGACAATTGTAACGCTGGCTCGCAGCCGAGGTATGGATATCGTCGCAGAAGGCATAGAAACGCCAGCACAGCTACAGAAACTGCGAGAGTTGGGGTGTGAGTTGGGGCAAGGATATTTATTTTCTAGGCCTGTAGACAGCTTCAAGGCAACCGAACTATTAGGCATAAAGGTAGGGCTAGCAAGCTGGCCTGACATCTAGTTTGCCTCGATAAATTTTATGAAACTCTTGTGGGACAGGGCCAAAAGCCTACTCTCCTAATACATTTCTCTCTAATCTCAAGTCGGGATTTGCCAATGCTAGGGCCTCGAATTGCTCGCTACTGACAAGAAGCCCGATCGCGTTTGGCAATTCTATAGAGATGGTTTCTGGTTCAGTAAATATTTGTACCATATTCAATTCCAGTTTTTTTTAGATTGAACTCGGCAACAACAAAAGAGTTAAAGTTTGATGGTTTTGATAGATTGTACCATTCTCAAGAACGGGCAAGATGCCCGTTCCACAAGAGATTAATTTTTTTGTGGAACAGGCATCTTGCCTGTTCATAAAAGGATTATTGAGAATGCTGCAACATTATGTTTGACGCTTTCTACAACTGTCCGAAACCTTTTTTAGGCTTATCTTTTTTCTTTTTCTTCTTCTGCTGGGCACCCATATAGCCACGGGAACCGGGCTGCATTCCTCCGGGGCCGCCCATTCCCGGCATTCCCGGCATTCCCGGCAATCCTCCCATTCCTGTAAAGTTGCCTTGACTCATTTGCTGCATCATGGTACGCATTTTCTGGAAGTCGCTGACGAGCTTTGTTACGTCGTTTTCTGCGTAGCCTGCGCCTTTGCCGATGCGACGGCGGCGAGATGGAG
Source organism: Microcoleus sp. BR0-C5 (assembly GCF_036705045.1). Classification (NCBI taxonomy): domain Bacteria; kingdom Bacillati; phylum Cyanobacteriota; class Cyanophyceae; order Oscillatoriales; family Microcoleaceae; genus Microcoleus; species Microcoleus sp. BR0-C5. The sequence goes on along the minus strand of NZ_JAUBTR010000027.1, from coordinate 54,226 downwards.
AACTTGCTAAAAGTTCGGGGTTGCGGCGTTCTTCAACTGTCATGGAATTAATCATGGCTTCGGTGCGTTTTAGCTGCACTTCTCCCTGCCGCATTTGTTCGTCTGAAAGTTTGTTCATCCCCGGAATCATTTTCATGATGCCGCCGAGGGAACCCATATTTTTTAATAGTCTGGTTTGTTTGAGAAAGTCGGTAAAGTCAAACTTTGCCGTGAGCATTTTCTCTTGCATTTTTTCGGCGTCGGCGATGTCGAATTCTTCTTGCGCTTTTTCTACTAGCGTCAAGACATCGCCCATGCCGAGTATTCTTGATGCCATGCGATCGGGATAAAATGGTTGCAAAGCTTCCACTTTTTCGCCGACGCCGACAAATTTAATCGGCGCGCCGGATATTTGCCGCACTGATAAAGCTGCACCGCCGCGGCTGTCGCCATCTAATTTAGTTAAGATTGCGCCGGTAATGCCGATTTGTTCGTGAAAGGTGCGGGTTAAATTTGCTGCTTCTTGGCCGGTCATGGCATCAACAACTAACAGCGTTTCGTGGGGTTGTACTGTTTGTTTGATGCGGCCCAATTCTGCCATCATGTCTTGGTCGATTTGCAGGCGGCCTGCTGTATCGACGATGATGGTATCAATGCCGATTTGTTTGCCGTGTTCGATGCCTTGGCGGGCAATTTCTACGGGGTCAATGTCTTTGCCTAATTCAAATACTGGTACGTCGATTTGTTTGCCGAGTGTGAGCAATTGGTCGATCGCGGCTGGTCGATAAATGTCGGTTGCGACTAGCAGTGCGGTACGATTTTGTTTGCGGAGGTGCAGCGCTAGTTTGGCGGTGGCGGTGGTTTTCCCGGTTCCTTGCAAACCGGCCATCAGGATCACTGTCGGCCCGGAGTCTGCGGTGGCTAGGGGTACGTTGGTTTCCCCCATGACGCGCACGAGTTCGTCGTGGACGATTTTGATGAATTGTTGGTCGGGACGGACGCCTGTAACGACTTCTGCGCCTTGTGCTTTTGCCGCTACCTCTGAGATGAAGTTTTTGACGACTTGGAGGTTGACATCGGCTTCCAGGAGGGCGCGGCGGACTTCTTTGAGCGCGTCTTGGATGTTGGACTCGGAGATTTTATTTTGTCCGCGCAGTTTTTTCCAGGTGGATTCGAGTCGATCGGCAAGGGCTTCAAACATAGGGCATTGTTGGCTAGTCAGTCTTTTTTATTTTAAGGCTAAATGGGGCTGTTTGGATTAATGTTTTGCTAATTTTTCAATAATCCTTTCAGGGCGGGCTAGAAGCCCACCCCACAAGCAAATTATTCATGTGTTGTGGAACAGGCATCTTGCCTGTTCCTAAAACTGTTGCCCTAAAATTCATGTGTTGTGGAACAGGCATCTTGCCTGTTCCTAAAACTGCTATAAGATGTGAGTTTTTACATATTCTGCGATCGCCCGCTGGACTGCAAACAGCGTGCGATCGCATGAGTGCACTTTTTCGATTAATGACCTCCGTCTCAAGGATTCGACGGCTTTGAGGAAGTCTGAAGGGGATAATTCCAGAAGGGCTGGCTTTTTGGAGATTTCGACTGGTTTGTTTTGATTTGCTAACCAGGACATTACTTGTTTTTCGGAGTCTGACAAACGCTGAAAATGTTGGTGCAATAAATATTCTAAGTCTCCTAACACTAGGCTATCATAGGATAAAAAATCTGAAATATTGCCGCTAAATAAGTCTTGAATTGCAGCGGCTACTGTATTCAACCACAAGGGATTGCCTCGGTAAATGTCTATCAATTCTGACCATTTTTCGGATTCTGCTAAGCCTTTTTCTGTAAATATTTCTCGCGCTGATTCGCCTAAACCATTTAGTTGCAATGTTTGACAATTTTTGTCACCGCCTTCTAATGCTGCAATTTCTCTGGGTTTTTCCCAACTGAGCAAAACTATGCAACTGTTGTGACATGATTCTGCTATTTGTTTGAAGAAAGTGCCATAATTTTCATAGCTTTGTTTGTAGTTTCCTGCTAGTTGTTGGCTGCTGAAGATTGTTTGCACATCATCGAGGACGATCAGACAGCGGTACGATCGCAAATATTGTAGGGGCAATCCCCCCGTGGTTGCCATTTCTTCGGGGGCGGGCACGGGGGCACCGCCCCTACAGAATTTGATTAAGTCGGTTTGGAGTGCACTCAGCGGTGGAGAGTTGCGGAGACTTCGCCAGATGATGCAGTCGAATTGGTGTTGAATTTGTGGGATTAGTTGGAGTGCGATCGCACTTTTGCCACTTCCAGCTAATCCTAGGATGGTGATGAGACGGGTGCGACTTGCTAAAATCCAGTTTTCGAGGGTGGTGAGTTGGGAAGTGCGATCGAAAAATGTCGAGATTTCTGGTGCGTCGTCTAAGTCGATGTGGGGCTGTTTTGCTGTGGGTTGGGGGTTTTGAGGTGTTTTGGGCGATCGCACTTTTTCACGACAAATGTTAAGGTTTTTATTAACTGTTACATTCTCACCTGTTATATTTTCAACAATAGTTGATTGATAATTATAAACTATACCCTTCTCTAATACAGCCCTAAAATTTGTTTTAGTAATATCTTTTTTCAATTCTTTAGAAAGTATTTTCCAAAGTTGTGAACCGACATTTCTGACATGACTTGGACTTGAGTAAACTTCTTGAGCAATTTGCGTGTAAGTTGTGTCTTGTAAAGTTCCCCGCAGGATAGCTTCTTGCACGTAATCTAAATGCTTTCCCGTCTTAGCAAAAATTAGCTCATCTGCCAGTGTCAAAACTTCGGCAATATCCATAGATTAGGGAGAAGCTGGAGTTTACGCCATTTATTATACCTGACATTTCGTACAATCGTGACATTTTTGATTGTGTCATCTATCTAAAGTCAGGACTTTTCCTACACAGCTCATCCTTTATATTAATTGATTAAGGTATTAGCAGGATATTTATATGAAGCGAGTGGGGTGGCTCAGCGGTTTGTTGTCTGCTGGGGTGTTGTCTTTTACTTTAGCGACAGTTGGCGCACAAGTGGCACAGGCCCAGCGCCCGATCTTTTTGCTCGAGCTGAACTGTGTTAACAGATGGGGTCAGAATTATCAAGAACAATCTCGGGATGTTTCTATAGGTAGAGAAATATACACCAGTCGTTTGTTGATATGGGGGAGGGGTGTCGGTTGGACTTGTAGACTGCCTGGTGGTCCCGCCTCTCTCCGAATAGAGTATGGAGTTGCAGATGGGGATAGCAAACCTCCTGCACAAATAGATGTTTATGTAGATGGAAATCAATTAGCTTCCCAGGTAGGAAAGGATGGAAGGGTCAATACAATGCTGGTAGATGTTAGTAATGGCAAAAGTCTAGCTATTGATATCTCTTGTTCCAGAGCAACAAATTGTGACAATGGAGCGTACTACTTCTTCTGGCTCGCTATTGTACCAGGGGCAAGCTCTCCAGGAAGAAGATAAATTATGAGTATCAGCCGCCGTCAATTTAATCGGATCTTCATCTGGGGTGGCGCTTCTTTTGCTGCTTCCGCAACATCCGGCATCTTTTTCCCCAAACCTGCCGAAGCTTATTCCCTAGAATTTCCGATTAGTGCTTTATCAGCAGATCGCGTTTTCAACGGTATTCAAAAATATTGTGGAGCACAGCCCATCCCCGGCGTTCTCTCACCAATCTTACAAGGCAATAGTAATGTTAGCAGTAAAGTAGAGCCAGCAGCGGCAAACGCCATTCGCACGGCGGATAAAGAATTTGTCGCTCGCAATTTTACCAACAAAAGAACCGAATTAGCCCTAACTGGCAGCGGTTCTAATTTTGCATCAGATACAAGTCGGCTGTGGGGGCGGCAAAGACAGGATCAAGTCGGCCCAAATGTTGGCTTTGGCTTTGTGCAAAAGTGGCAAGATCAATATAGCGACTCGAAAATTTCCGGGCCGACAATGTGCGCTATTCATAACGCTCAACAAGTCTTAGCCGATCAAAGATTGACACCGCCAGAAATCGCCGCTTCTGTATTACCAACTCGATCGCGAATAGATGATACGAGTTCTTGGGGAGGAGATGCGGATGCGTCTGCTGGAAGGAATCCCGGTGCTGTTTTTGCTCAATACGATACAGCCGCCGGTACGGTGACATCTCGCTACGATTTAGTTGAACCGGGGCCGAGAGGTTTTGGACGTGTTGAGTTTACTATTGAAGCGGAAGATCAGCCTCGGCGGGTGATTTTGGTGACGGTGAGGTTTTAGAGAGAAATCAGCATTACGAAAATCCTGTAGGGGCGGGTTCGCCAAGATTTCTAATTCACCTCCAAGGTATTTATAAACCCGCCCCCACCCACGAATAGGGCCGGGGCGGGTTTATTTGGCCTGTTTGTTTCTGTCAAATATTGTTGGTGAACCCGCCCCTACCTTATGGATGGGGCGGGGCGGGTTTATTTTACCTGTTTGTTTGTGTCAAATATTGTTGGTAAACCTGCCCCTACAGGATTAATTGCAATCCGATCGTCGATTATATCATAACGTTTATTGTCTTTGCAATTGACCAATCAAATCTAATGCTTTCTGAGCATCTGCGTTCATCCCTTGAGTCCTAAATAAATTAGCAGCTTGCTGCAAATCTGCGATCGCCCCTTTTGTATCTCCCATTCTCACCAACGTAATGCCTCGGTTAGCATAAGCTTTGGCATAATTGGAATTGAGTTGAATTGCTTGGGTGTAATCAGCTAAGGCAGAGCGATCGTTATTGATGCGAAATAGCGCTAATCCTCTGTTAAAATAAGTGTTAGCGCGACCGGGATTAATTTGCAGCGCTTGATTGAAATCGTCGATCGCCCCTTTTTGATCGCCTAAATCCGAAAGTGCTAATCCTCGGTTGTTGTAAGCCGCTGCAAAGTTTCTATCCAAGCGGATGACTTGAGTATAATCTGCGATCGCCCCCGGTTTGTCTCCCATTGCCGACAAAACCAGCCCCCGATTGTAGTAAGCGTCAACATAACCGGCATTTAGGGCGATCGCTTTGCTATAATCAGCGATACTCTTGGGCATTTGTTTCAAATCGAAATAAGCGAGGGCTCGATAGAAATAAGCTTCAGAATAATCGGATTGAGTTTGAATCGCTTGGTTAAAATCGGCAACAGCCCCTGGCAAATCTCCCTTGTCAAACCGAGTTAAACCGCGAACGTAATAAGTCTTAGCATCTTGCGGATTGTTCAGTTTCAGAGGTTCATTGGCGGTTGTAGAGGTATTTATCAAAAGTGCCGATCGATTTAAACCAGCTTCCGATAATTTAGCTATAAAAATGTTAATAGGAATTGCCGAATTAAATCCTGTTTTAGTAAATGCTGAACCTGTGAGGACTTTTCCGTCACTGACAGGATCGTAATCGCGATCGCCCTCTCCGTGAATCCCAACTACGCGCCCTTCTCCATCAAATACCGGCCCCCCACTCATTCCCCCTTTCGTAAGAGCATTGTAGCGCAAATTATAACCTTGTGGATGATTGGGGATACGGCTAGTAACATAGCCCGGTGAGAACTCAAAATTGCGATCTTTTTGGTATTTTCTGCTTTCGGGAACACCTGGATAGCCAAACACAAAAATTTCTGTACCAACTGCAGCTTGTTCGGAATCGCCTAAAGTTACAACTGGATAAGATTCTGTGCTGTTAAAAGTTACGACTGCTAAATCTGGCTCATTCTGGCTTTTTTGTAATCGTGCAAAACGGGTTACTGGATAGTTTTTTCCCGTAGAAATGCGAATCGTATATGTAAGTTTAGTATCTGCAACAACGTGGTTAGCTGTCAGGACAGTGTAGGTTGTACCTTGTTTCGCAATAATAAATCCTGTCGCACCACGATTATCTGTTCTGTTAATTTGAACCGTAACAGATTCAGCTAATTTGGCAATTTCTTGGGGAGTTTTTGCAGAGACTGGTGCTGCTGCAAAGATGACTATTCCTGCTACCGTTACCGTTCCTGCTAGGATGCTGGCGAAGGAATCAAACCGCGAATAACCCCTATTCATAGGTGCTTGCTGAAGAGTAAGATTTTTTATACTTAGGACTTACGCATCGGAGTGCAGAAACCGGGTTTTTTGCCCAGAAGATGCGTTATAACCCACAGATTCGGTAAAAAACCCGGTTTCTTTGGTCGAAATGCGTAAGCCCTAATACTCCGAATAGTATAGATGAAAATGAAGTGTCCGCAAACAATAAATACTGGATGTTTTCAGATGATTGCGATTTTTATGACATTTCGTACATTTCGTATATTTCCGCCATTGCCGGCATTACTCTGCCATATTTTATTTGTATATCTTGTAGGTTAACCAAGTCGAACTGCATCCCGAAACACTTTCAAAGCTTCTTTTTCTTCGGACATTTGCAGGCATCTCCCCAGCAATTCTAGATCCAAATCCGGCAACAGCATACTCCGATAAACGCGATCGTAACCCTCCGAGTTAAGTTGGTAAATCGAAAATACTCCGTCTTCCCAAAACCAAACTTCGGCTACGTTAAATCTGCGGTAGTATTCCAGTTTATTAATAGTTCCGCTAGTAAAAACAACTTCGATCGCCAAATCAGGTGTTTCTCGCTGCCGTCTGTCTTCCCCAAAGTAGTAAGATAAATCTGGTTCCTTGCTGCTGCCTTTTGTTTCCCCTTGGAGTGTAGCGCTACCCGTCGGTCTAAAACTAATATCTTTTTCTAAAAAAAACTGACATAACATTCCTGCCATCAGATATTTAATGGTTTCATGTTCCGGCGAACGTGTCATAATTTCCACATATCCGTCGAGGTAAGACAAGCGAACACTGCGAGTGTACTCTAGCAAGGAATCCAAAGCTTTGAACTGTTCCCAAGTCATTAATAGCGGCAAAATCAACCGCTGTTCCGGGAGTGCAGTTAATTTGGGGTGAGTGGCAATGGTCATATATACTTTCCCAGAGTTTGAATTTGTACTTTTAAATTAGCATAAAAAATATCTAAAGGGATAACTATTTTAATATCAATTCTGCAAAGTACGGTTGCTTAGAGATAGATTTCCCACGATATGTAGGGACACGGCAGTGCCGTATCTCCTACCCGGAACTAGCCCGATCGCCCGTCTAATTCCCTATAAATAACTAAGCCAAAAACTGGAATTGAGAACCATTAATTGCCAATGCAAACGGACTTGCCTGTTCAAATGCACCGACAAGTTCAAAACTGTCCGTATTTAAAACTATCCCGACAATCTGTCCGGTAATAATGTTTTCAATCACCATGTCGTTGATAATTCCGTCGTTATCGTAAGCAATCAAATTGTCGTCTTCAAAGAAAAGGTCTAGTTCTGTTAAACCGTCCGTCAAACCGATGCGATCGCCCTCGTCAAAGTTAAAATCGGTAATGACATCTGCTCCCTCTATACCAAATGCTTCATCGTTGCTTCTGAGGACGAATATGTCACCACCGAGGCCTCCCGTGAGCACGTCAACTCCCCGATCGCCCGCTAAGAAATCGTTGCCCTCATTGCCCTCTAAATCGTCGTCTCCTTGCCCTCCCCGCAGGATATCGTTCCCGAACCCTCCGAAGATAAGGTCATTTCCGGCGTCGCCCCTAACTACGTCGTTGCCATCATTTCCATCCAGGCGATCGTCCTCTTTCCCGCCGTAAATTATGTCATTTCCGCCACCACCACCAATAATATCATTGCCGTTATTTCCTAACAGACGTTCGTTGGAATCCGACGAACCTCCTATAGTATCGTTGCCGTCGAGTCCCCAAACTCCCCAGGGAAAAGACGACAAATTTCCATTCCCTACGTCAATCTCATCGGGTGTAGCGAATCCCAAAAGACGTGGCCCGCCGCCAGCAAATACAGGAAATCCCGTTACATCGCCGATGAGATTGTTAACCGTTAAAGCCATAACTATGTCCTTTCAAAAATCCTGTTAGCTGTATTATATATGTTAATTCTTGCCTTGCCAAATAGCAAGTTATATGGTAATTTCTATCGCAAGTTTATTTGCTAAATTAGTGACCAGCAACCTGTTTGCCAATTGGTAATTACCAATTGGTAATTACCAATTACCAGGGCTACGCCTCATTCAACCCAAACCTGCTATATATCTCGCCTCAGAGTCAAATAGCATTAGTTGCTGACACTATCCGCTACTGTCTACCGCTTATAATGGGTGTTACCCGCCAGGTGGTAAACACGTTAATATCACCTATAACGTCGAGACTGAGAGGTTGTTTGTGAATAAAAGTAAAAGTCCCTGGGCCCATCGTCCGAGAAAAAACCCAGTTTCCGATACCCATACACAAACTTTACAAACAGGATCTAAGCTCTTTACAAAGCCATAATCGCCGATCGCTGATATTCTTTGGCAAAATCCACTGCTTTCAGGTGTTTTACTCATGTCTACTCCTAAATCGTCTTCCCATCAAAACAACAACTCCGTAAAATCACTGCCAGCGACAGATATCGTCCCAACAAAGCAAGACAGTAACAATCTGCCCAGTGAACCAAGTATAGAACAGCTACTGGAAGCTTTGGCCGGCCAAGTACCCAGTCAATCTTCAGAAATTGAACCCTTGAAAACGTGGAAACAAGATTTACAGCGACTGTTTCAATTTCTCGGCGATCGCCGCGTTTTAATCGCAGTAATGCAACCGGGAACTTTTGCCCTGCGGTACGCTAACGCAGCATTTTGTCGCTTGGCAGGTTGGGAGGAAACCTCATTGGCAACTCATTCTATTAACGGTTTGTTTGCAGAAACTGACATCACTCTGCTGGAACTGTTCGAGGATTGGGGTGGCAAAACAGCAGAACAATTGTACCGCCGCCACCTTTTGCACTGGGTATTTAAGCAATATTATCAAATTGACCTTGACGGTTTGCGGGTGCTAGACGAACCTGTCACGGCGAGTGTAAAAAACCCCAAACACCGAGAACCCAAATTTATAGAATTTTGGCTGGGTTCGGAACAGTTAAAAATTACTCGAATTGACTCAAAAATAGATGAATTTGCGGATGTTTCTTTAAGATTAATGCCTGTTGCGGAACGGGAAGCTTGGCTGATGCAGCCGAATCAACTAGAAAATTTAGCCGATCGATTGCAGTTGGATAATTACCGCGTAGAAGGTTTGCTGCTGCTAGAAGGTTTTGATGTCACCGTGCAGGAGCAAATTCGCCGTCTGACTCAGTTATTGATCGATCAAGACTCGATGCTGCAGCCAGACAAATTTGAGAGAATCGATCGGTGTTTGCGATCACTATTCAATGCTGACGGCACTTTGCTGCTGCGGCCCGACGGCGAACAGGTACAGCTATTAGTTGCAAAAGACGGTCAACATTTGCAGCCGATTCTTTATTCAATGCACTCCCTAGAAGCTTCTCACTTTTTGAAGGCCACAGCAGCAAATCAAGTTTGGAATGTGCCAGACTTGCGTAGGGAGTGCGAAACCGAGTGCGATCGAACTTTGCGGAGAATGGGAACTCGATCGATGCTGCTGGTTCCCCTGGTAGTCAAATCCGTCACCCGCGAGGGGTGCGGGCAGCGGGTTTTGGGTGTCGTGGGGCTGTTGTGCGATCGGCCAAACCACTTCAACGGCATTGACGCTAAACACGCCCAAGAACTTATTCCCGCCTTCATTGCAGCCCTGCGGCAAGCCATCCAGGAGCGGTTTACCCACATTCACAACATCCACCCCGCAGTCGAGTGGCGGTTCGCCCAAGAAGCAGAAAGGCGAAGTTGGGGACTACCTCCAGAAACAATCGTATTTGCTGATGTTCATCCGCTGTATGGAATTTCGGATATTCGTGGTTCTAGCGACGAAAGAAATCGAGCCATTCAAACTGATTTGCTCGAACAATTCCGCTTAGGTTTAGTCATAGCTGATGCCGTTTGCCAAACACAAACTACCCACCTCGGCGAGCAATTGCGGCTCGATTTGCTCGACTACATCCAGCATTTAAAACAAAAAGTAACAGTCGATATGGAGGTGCGAGCCGCCGAGTATTTAAACGAGCATTTAGAAGTATATTTTGACTATTTTGTACAGTGCGGGTCCAAGGTTCAGGCAGCCGTTGAAGCTTACCAAGCAGCCTGTGAAAATGAACATAACTGCGTTTACACCGATCGCAACCGCTACGACCAAATGCTGAACTTAATCAGCACCAAACTCCAAGAAACCTGGGCCCGCTGGCAAGAAAAAATGCAGCAAATTTTGCCCCACTACTGCGACATCGAATGCACCGACGGCATAGATCACATGATTTATGTAGGAAAAGCGATCGACCCCAAATTTAGCGAGTTTCACCTGCACAGTTTGCGGTACGAACAACTGCGAGCTATTTGCGATTGCGGCCGCACAGTTTTTCGCCTACAAGCCGAGTCTCAAATCAACATGGAACTCGCACATTTAGTCTTAGTGCAGAATACCACGATCGACATTTTTCATAACGAAAACACCGAAAAAATGTTTGATGTCAAAGGCACTCGCGACATTCGCTACGAACTTGTCAAAAAGCGGATCGAAAAAGCCGTTGACAAAGATGCACAAGAGCGGATTACCCAGTCAGGGATGTTGACTGTCGTTTATTCCACCGAGGAGGAGTGGGAAGAGTATCAGCAATACTTGCGCTACTTGTCTCGCGAAGGTTGGGTAGAACCAAAAGTTCAGACGGGCATGGTAGAATCACAACAAGGAGTTAGCGGTTTAAAATTCGCCCGCGTGCGTATTTTGCCTGAACCGGAATCTATTTCTACTATCTGTGAAGTTACAGTAGTCAGCGATTGAAAACCCCTCCCCAAATCCCGTTAAAAAGCGGGAGTGCGATCGCTCCCATCTCCTGCTGTTTTAGGCGGAGTGCGATCGCTCCCACCCCCCTGCAAAACTGTGCAGCTAAAGCATTCGGGACTCACACACAAGACCAATATTACATTTATGATGTTTGTTGACACCAACGACCAAGCCCACATTTTAACTTAGTGTATATTCCGTGTGATTGGGAATCGCAAAATACACGATCGGAATCACACAAAACCAAGATTAAGTAGTGTTAATCTAATGATAATTAACCCCTGTAATTTATAACTTAAATGATGTTAAACTTATCAGAATACCACATAAATTCTACTCTACACGAAGGCGTCGAAACAATAATCTATCGCGGACAAAAAGCGACAGACGCGCCCCCAGCAATTCTGAAAGTTCTCAAAGCCGAATATCCCTCCCTCGAAGCCATTACCAGACTCAAACACGAATATCAAATCCGCCAAAATTTAGACAGCGAACAAATCGTCAAAGCCATCAGTATCGAAACCTTCGACCACCGATTAGGAATCGTATTAGAAGACTTTGGCGGGGAATCCCTCGCAAAACTGCTGGAAAGAGAGACGTTGAGCCTGCAAGCAAATTTAAACATCCTCATTCAAATAGTCAAAGCCTTACAATACCTGCATTTTCAGCACATTATTCACAAAGACATCAAACCCAGCAACATCATAATTAACTCGCAAACAAAACAAGTAAAAATCACCGACTTTGGCATTGCTACAAAACTCAACAAAGAAAACCCGCAATTTAACAATCCCAACTCAGTCGAAGGCACCTTAGCCTATATGTCACCCGAACAAACCGGGAGAATGAACCGCACCCTCGACTACCGCACAGACTTTTATTCCCTTGGGAGCACATTATATGAAATGCTGACAGGAAAATTGCCTTTCTGCAGCAACGATCCCTTAGAAATAGTTTATAGCCACATCGCAGTTCAACCAATATATCCCCATCAAATCAATTCAGAAATACCTGTCGCCATCTCTGAGATAGTAATGAAATTGATGGCAAAAAATGCCGAAGATAGATATCAAAGTGCGGCCGGATTGCTAGCAGACTTAGAAATTTGTTTGTATCAGTTAGAAACCACCGGACAAATTGCCGACTTCATCCCCGGACGCTTAGATATTCTCAGCCAATTGTTAATACCCCAAAAATTGTACGGTCGCGAAAATCAGGTTAATGAATTGCTAGCAGCATTTGAACGTGTAGGGGCGGGTTCACCCAAATCTTTGGCACCCAACCTAAATACAGAAAAACCCGCCCGCCCCAATGCAGAAACCCTTTCAGCCGCATCTTTTCCACCAAACCAAAATACAGAAAAATTAGCCCATTGCCAAAGCGAATTAATGCTAGTATCAGGCTACTCAGGCATCGGTAAATCAGCCGTAGTCAACGAAGTTAGCAAGCCAATTACCCGGTCAAAAGGTTACTTCATCAGCGGCAAATTTGACCAATTAAAACGCAACATTCCTTATGCCTCATTAATCCAAGCATTTAACTCCTTGCTGCGACAATTGCTAACCGAAAGTGCACTTTCATTAGAAATATGGCGCACTAAAATTTTAACAGCAGTGGGAACAGACGGCCAAGTAATTGCCGACGTAATTCCAAAAGTTGAATTAATCATCGGCAAACAGCCAGAAGTCCCAGAACTCGCCCCCATAGAATCCCAAAATCGATTCAATCGGGTATTCAAAGAATTTATTCGCGTTTTCGCCCAAAAATACCACCCCCTAGTTATCTTTTTAGACGATTTGCAGTGGGCAGATTCAGCAACATTAAAGTTGATGCAAATACTAATAACTGACCCTGACCAGGAATATTTGTTGCTAATCGGTGCTTATCGAGACAATGAAGTTAGTCCGACCCACCCCTTAATTCAGACGGTAGAAGAAATTGAAAAAACTGGTACAAGTGTCAACAATATCGTGTTGCAACCGCTGGATTTAGCAAATGTGACGGAATTAGTCACTGAAACACTTAACACTTGCACAGAAAAAGTAACAAATCTAGCCGATTTAATTTGGAATAAAACGGGCGGCAATCCTTTTTTCTTGACCCAATTACTTCAAGCACTTTATCAAGACTCTCTTTTAAAATTTGAATTTGAGCGCATTACAAATGAGGGAAGTCAAAGTGGCTGGTATTGGAGTCTCGATGAAATCCAAGCCATTGGAATCACCGATAAAAGTGTGGTAGAACTGGTAGCTTCTCGCATTAAAAAGCTGCCCGCACCCACGCAAGAAGTATTGAAGCTAGCAGCTTGCGTGGGAGATAAATTTGCTCTAGATGTGCTGTCACTTGTTAGCGAAAAGTCAGTTAATACTACAGCAACTGAACTTTATTCAGCTTTGCAAGCAGGGTTAATTCTGCCCTTGAGCGATGCTTATCGAATTCCTTTAGTTTTCGATAGAGCCGAATCAATCAATCTCAAGTTAGACACTTCGCGGGTTAGTTACAGATTTTTGCACGATCGCGTCCAGCAAGCCGCCTATTCGCTAATTCCTGAAGACCAAAAGCAATCCACCCATTTAAAAATCGGTCAATTACTGTTACAGAATACTCCCCCCGACAAGCTAGAAGAAAACATCTTTGATATCGTCAATCAATTGAATGTCGGAATTGACACGATTAGCCAGCCAGTCGAAAAGATTGATTTAGCAAGATTAAATTTAACGGCTGGACGCAAGGCAAAAGCCGCGAGTGCTTATGAAGCTGCTGTTAGGTATTTGCGGGTTGCTATGGAATTATTGCCAGCGGATTGTTGGCAAAGCCACTATGACTTAACGTTAGCAATTTACGAGTCAACGGCAGAAGCTGAATACTTAAACATCAACTATGAAGATTCAAAAAATTTGGTTAACATTGTACTGCAAAAAGCTCATAAATTACTGGAGAAAGTGAATGTCTATCAACTTCAAATCCAGTCTTATAACGCTCAAAATAGACTTATAGAAGCACTAAATACAGGACTGGAAGTGCTGAAACTGTTAGGCATTTCTTTTCCTCAAAACCCCAACGCGCTAAATATTGTGGCGGGACTGATGAAGACCAAACTGAGCTTGGGATTGAAACGAATTGAGGATTTAGCTAACTTGCCAGAAATGACAGATCCCAATCAACAATCAGCCATGCGGATTTTATCAGGGATTATCAGCACTGCTGTTCAGGCCAAGCCCCGCCTGGTACCGCTGCTGGCATTTAGGATGGTCAAGCTGTCCATTAAACATGGCAATTCGCCTTATGCAAGTATTGCCTACATTTATTATGCCGTAGTTATGTGCAAGTTAGGGGACATTAGTTTGGCATACCAATTCGGTCAACTGGCAATTAGGCTGTTAGATAAATTTCCCTCCCGTTCAATCAAAAGTAGAGTTTATCCAACATTTGGTTCTTTTATTCACCACTGGAAAGCTTCTGTCAAGTCAGGATTAGGCGAACTAAAAGAAGGTTTTAAAAATGGGATGGAAACTGGAGATTTGGAATTTGCTGGTTATTCTATAGGTGACTATTGCTTCAAAAAAATGTCGATAGGAGAGCCTCTAGATTTGGTGGAGCAGGAGAGTGGTAAATATATGAAACTAATGCAGCAATCTCAACTAGAAATGGCTGTACAGTATCTAAGTATAGGCAGGCAGACAGCCCTCAATTTGCGCGGTCACTCTGTCGAACCGTGCGATTTAGTCGGCGATAACTTTAATGAATTAAAAACGCTCCCCGTTTTAATAGAATCTCAAAGCTTTGTTTTAGTTGGTTTAGTTTATAATGCCAAAACTCAGCTTAATTTTATTTTCAGAAACTACGGGGAAGCCTTAGAAAATTCAAGGTTATTTGAGAAATATGAAGAAGTCGCAGCCGGATTTTATGTAGTTTCCCTGAATAATTTTTACTCCTCTCTCAGTCTTCTCGCTTTGTATCCCCAAGCTGGCAAAGGGGAACAAAAGCAATATCTGGAAAAAGTGCTGCACAACCAAAAGAAGATGAAAAAATGGGCAGTTGATGCTCCGATGAATTATCAACACAAATACGACTTGGTAGCAGCCGAGAAAGCGCGAGTGTTGGGGAAAAATACCGAAGCAATGGATTTGTACGATCGCGCAATTGATGGAGCCGCCAAAAACGGTTACATTCAAGAGGAAGCATTAGCCTATGAATTAGCCGGAGAATTTTATCAAGCTTGGGGTAAAGAGATAGTTTCTCAAGCATATCTGACTAAAGCCTATTATGGATATATCCATTGGGGAGCCATAGCTAAAGTTAAACACTTAGAATCAACCCATCCTTTCTTAGCAGCACAGACGCGCACAATTCCCACCCCAACCCTCGATGTCACCCGCACTGCCACGGGAAATACTACCAGTAGTAGTTTAGGCGATTTCTTAGACTTAGCTACTTTTATTAAGTCGGCAGAAGCCATTAACGGTGAAATTGTTCTAGAAAAATTGTTGACCAAATTAATCAAAATTATTTTAGAAAATGCGGCGGCTCAAAAAGTAGTGCTGCTGCTGCTGAAAAACGATATCCTCTGCATAGAAGCTACTGGCAGTTTTGCGGAGGATAAAGTGACACTTTTACCCTCTATTCCCGTAGAAAATAGTCAAGATGTACCCCTGTCTGTGATTAATTACGTACACCGCAGTCAAAACCATCTGGTTTTAGACAATGCTACTGTCGCGGAACCCTTTAATGTAGATACCTACATTCAGAAATATCAACCCAAATCAATTCTCTGTTTGCCGATTATTTATCAATCTCAGCGGCGCGGAATAATTTATTTAGAAAATGCTTTGACAGTGGGAGCTTTTACAGCAGAGAGAGTAGAAGTATTCAAAGTGTTAATTTCTCAAGTTGCTATTGCTGTAGAAAATGCTGGTTTGTACGCGCGCGAGAAAGAGAAATCTCAACAGTTAGAAAAATCTTTCAATGAACTGCAACAGGCGCAACTGCAACTGATTCAAAGCGAAAAAATGTCGGCTCTCGGCAACTTGATTGCAGGGGTTGCTCACGAAATTAACAATCCGCTTGGTTTTATTGCGGGCAATCTTGATGCTGCTGCTGAGGCGAGCTTAGATTTGATTGATTGCTTACAACTTTACCAAGAAAAATTTCCTAATCCTGGAGATGAATTAGAGGATAAAGCATCGGAGATTGATTTAGAATATTTGATCGAAGATTTGCCAAAAATGCTTTTATCTATGAAATCAGGTACAGAGCGCATCCGCAATATTAGCAAGTCTTTGCGGACTTTTTCCCGCGCTGACAGTGCGAATAAAGTGTCAGCAAATATTCATGAGGGCCTCGACAGCACTTTGATGATTTTACAGTATCGTCTGAAAGCTACAGATACTCGACCCGCGATTAAAATTATCAAAGAATACGGAGATATCCCGCCCGTTAAATGTTATTTTGGGCAACTGAATCAGGTATTTATGAATTTGCTGGCAAATGCGATCGAGTGTTTTGACGAATCCAATCAGGGTCGCACTTACGCTGAAATTGAAGCTTTACCGAATACGATCGCCATTATCACTCAAGTCTCCGAGGATAGCAACAGCGTGGTGATTACCATCAAAGATAACGGCCACGGGATGTCGCCGGAGGTCAAGTCGAAAATATTTGACCATTTATTTACTACCAAAGGAGTAGGAAAAGGTACGGGTTTGGGGCTGTCTATCAGCAGGCAAATTGTGGAAGAAACCCACGGCGGTAAACTAACTTGCAAATCGGTGCTGGGAGAAGGTTCGGAATTTGCGATCGCCCTGCCACTGGATTAAGATTATGGAACTATGGCGTGTTTTAAAACCCGGAGATCCCCCCTAACCCCCCTTAATAAGGTGGGGACAAGAGCCTGCTCAAAGCCAACTCCTACTCCCCTTTTTAAGGGGGATTTAGGGGGAGCGAGACTCGGATAAAAATACCACAACACATATATGAAAATTTGTCAATGCCTAATTGTTTCTGAAAAAGTCCGCTGTTCACAGTCTACATTCGGCAGTATGCAGTTACATTATTAGCTAAATGTAATAACTATATTTGATAGGAGTTTTTCGAGTGAACGCTGCCGAACAAGCCAGAAATATAGAAGTTGCCAGCAAAATTGCTGCGGTTGTTAATTTATTCAAGTCCGAATTCCCGGATGCAAAAGTCGATTTGAAACCTTGGATGAATGACCAGGATACCAGAGAACTTGTAGATCCAGATTCGATCGACATTGGCTTCCATTTCCCCGGTAGAAGTCGCTTGCTGCAAAGCCGCAGCATCTTGATTCAAATCCGATTTTACCAAGATCCGGTGGAAGGATATCGGCGGGCGATCGGAGTTGAGGCCGCCGGTTACGATCATAGCGGTCAGCAGTGGCACTTTTCTACTGTCGAAAATTGGAATTTTCTCGGCCAAACCGAACCTGCGGTGGAGTCGGCGCAAAAACTCAAAGACTTTTGCCAGCAGATATTTGATTTGTTTAATCATTCATTCGGCGATTGAAATCGCTTCTTGTCGAACGAAGTCCACTCCAAGCGGACTAAGAAATAAGCTGGATTTGGTATTAGTCCCGATTGTCGCAATTGCCGATCGACTTACAGCCCACTGGATAAACAGATTTGTAAGTAGTCGATCGCTTGCCAAACAAAGTATAGCGGTTATCGCGGACTTGTTCGTACACGCGATCGCCCATCCACTTCATCCCCGGCATTGCCCGATAAGCAGCCACAAACACCTCGCCAGCAGGAAGTATTCGCCCGATTTCCTCCGCCGCATCGCTGCCCTGCCAGCGCCGTTCCGGGGTGTTGCCATCTATCAAAATCATCCCCATTTCGCAGTCTTCAGACGTAATCCCAAAGCGATTTAATTGCTCTAAATCTTGCATGGAAATATATTCAAAATTCTGGCCTTTATCTAAATTTTCTAGTAACTGCACCAAGGTAACGCAGAGATTGCAATTGCCGTCGTAAATTACGCTATATTTCATTAGTTGACTGTTGACTGTTGACTACTGACTACTGACTACTGACTACTGACTATTCCCCACAGGAATCTCGATCGCAAATTCCGTGCCTTGACCCGGTGCAGAATCACACTTAAGCAGCCCGCCGTGTTTTTCCACTACAATTTGATAGCTGATAGACAGCCCCAAACCTGTACCTTTACCAGGTTCTTTCGTAGTAAAAAACGGATCGAACAGCCTTTTGTGAACATCTATCGGAATCCCCGGCCCGTTATCAGCAATCCGAATCACAATATGAGAAGGATGCCGCATTGAATCATCAGAAACAGCAGAATCTGCTTGCATCAAAGCATCCTGTTCATATTTTACATCCGTACAAATCCGCAGCGTCGGCGAAGGACAATGAGGAATAGGCGCCAGTTGTCCCTCTGCCCACTGTCCAGTCTCCATTGCCTCTTCCAAAGCATCAATTGCATTGCCGATAATATTCATAAAAACCTGATTCAACTGTCCTGCATAACACTGTACGCGGGGCAAATTCCCGAACTCTTTGAGCAGCGTAATTTTTGGATGTCCTGCCGTTTCTTTAAACCTGTGCTGCAAAATCAACAAAGTGCTTTCAATCCCTTCGTGAATATCCACCTGCTTTTGTTCGGCTTCGTCTAATCGCGAAAAATTCTTCAGTGACAGCACAATTTGGCGAATTCGCTCTGCTCCCATTTTCATCGAATTTAACAATTTCGGCAAATCTCTGAGCAGAAAATTCAAATCGATATCATTTATCTCTTGTTGAATTGCCGGTGTTGGGTGCGGGTATTCCTGCTGGTAAAGTTGCAGCATTTTTAGCAAGTCTTTAAAGTAATCGTCAGCGTGCATGACGTTGCCGTAAATAAAGCTAACTGGATTGTTGATTTCGTGAGCAACCCCAGCGACTAATTGCCCCAAACTTACCATTTTTTCATTTTGAACCATCATGCTTTGAGTTTTATGCACGTCCCGCAGGGCTTTTGCCAATTCTTCATTTTTAGTCCTCAATTGACTTTCGGAAAGCCGCACCGCTTCTTCCGCGTGTTTGCGATCGGTAATATCTTTGCGAATTGCTACATATTGATGGGGTTCTCCGCTGGTATTTAAGAAAGGTACAATGGTAGTATCCAACCAAAATAATGTGCCGTCTTTAGCTTGATTTTTCATTTCTCCCCGCCAAACCTTTCCCTGGCGGATGGTTGACCAAAGCTGCTTGAAAAACTCGGCTGAGTGATAGCCAGAATTGACAATTCTGTGGGTTTTGCCTAGCAGTTCTTCTCGGGAGTATTTAAAGAGTTCGCAAAATTGCTCGTTGACATAGGTAATGGCTCCGAATTCGTCGGTATTCGAGACAATTGCCGATTGATCCAAAGCAAATTTTTCAAATTCCAACTCTTGGAGAGTTTGGCGCAATTCTGCTTCTGCTTGTTTGCGATCGCTAATATCGGTAATCATCCGCAATACCCCGGAAAATTCGCCCTCACCGTCGAACATCGGCGTCGCGGACACGATCGCCCACAAGTGAGATCCGTCTTTGCGAGTAAACTTAAAATCGTGGCGTTCGCGAATGCCTTGCCGCCTGCGCTGGACGTAACTTTCTGCTATTTCCCTAGACTCGCAGTCGATAAACTCAAATAGCGATCGCCCCAGCATTTCCTCCACAGTATACCCCAGCATTTCGGCCATCATGCTGTTAGCAAAAGTCGTGATACTTTCGCTGTTAAACATCCAAACGCCCTCCGAAGCCGTCTCGACAATGCAGCGGTAATAATTCTCCCTCTCCCTGACTGTTGCCTCTGCTTGCTTGCGATCCGTAATATCAGTTTGCACCGCAATAAAACCTTCGAGTTCCCCCTTTTCTTGATAAATTGGAGCAATCGAAAGCGCCACCCAATAACCCCTTCCATCCTTTTTGTAATTGTAAATTTCCTGATTAAACGGCACGCCCGCAGCCAAAGCCGATCGCAGTTGAGCAATAGTTAGCGGGTCTGTTTCAGGGCCTTGCAGTACATCACCCGGTTTTTTTCCCTGTATTTCTGCGAGCACATAACCGCTAATCCGAGTAAATCCTTCATTCACCCATTCAATGCAGCCTTGAGCATCAGTAATAATCACACCATTTTGCGTTTTTTGAGCCACAATTGCCAAGCGCGACAATTCTGTTTCATTTTTTTTGCTTTCCGTAATATCTTCAGCAATACCCAGAATGTACTTAGGCGCGCCAGACTCGTCAAATAAAGGAACTTTTTTCGTGTGCAAAATCCGCTTTCCCCCGCGCGGAAGTTTGATAGTTTGTTCGGGCAAATCGACGCCTTTTCTAGTGGCAAGCACTTCTAAATCTTGTGCATGCAAGTAATTGGCATCCTCTGACTTCAACAAGTCAGCAGCATTGTTTAAGAGCACTTCATCCCTGGAATAGCCAAACAATTCTTCGCTAGCAGTATTCCAATAAATAAATTTTTGCTCTACAGCATCTTTAATAAAGACGCTAATCGGCAGATTTTGCAGTACCGCATTCAGAAAATCTTGAGTGTTTCGCAGGTTTTCCTCAGCTCGCTTTCGTTCCGTAATATCCAAAATTACTCCGTCGAGATAAACCACCCGACACAGAGAATTTGCGATCGGCGAAACCGGCGAAACCGGCGAAACCACAGCCGACAACAAGCCCTCAATTTCCCCTTGTCCCTCTTGTCTTCCTCTCGCCTCGTCCGCCTCGCAGCAAACAGCTTTGCCTTTTTCGTAAACCCAGCTAATGCCGCCGTCAGCCCGGACAATGCGGTATTCAAGGATGTACGGAGTTCTAGTTGCTACACTTTTTTTGACAGTAGCATCCACATTTTTGCGGTCTTGAGGATGGATAATGCTTGCCAAGGAACGGACGCGATCGTTGATAAAATCAGAAGAGGGATAGCCTGATATTTCTTGAACCGCCTCGCTCAAAAACGCCATTGTCCGTGTTAATTCCCCGGCGTCCGTATACTCGCAGGTACAGCGGTAGACAGCACCGGGAATATTAGCTACTAAATTTTTATATTTTTCTTCGCTTTTTAACAAAGATGAGCCGTCTTCGTTATTGCGATAGCCGTTCTTAAATTTAGAAGAATTGGAAGAAATTTGCATGGTTTTTTTTCACTTGTGAGTGCGGGGGCAAGTGGTAGAGTAGATAACCCTATAAAAAGTGAATTTAATGTGCGAAATAATTCGTTATAAACTAATATAGTACAAAATTAGTTCTGCGAACCTTCAGAAAATTTGAGGGCGGGTAATAGGTAAAGCTAATCAAGGCTAGAGATGTAGAAAACAGTTCGGAAACGCATTGTCTAACGGATTTAATGGATTTAACGCATTTAACGGATGGATGTTGAGGTTCGAGGGAAACAGAGAAGATTTTCCGACTTTCCCACTCTCCCACTCCCCCCATCTCCCCCTCTCCCCATCTCTCCCACTCCCACTCCCCCACTCTCCCACTCCCACTCTCCCCCTTCCCCACTCCCTCACTCTCGTTAGAATAAGATAAGTTTCCTTGCTACCGTGAGCCCCTCAAACAAAACACCATGACTCAACAACAACCCCGGATTTGCATTCTCGGCGGAGGCTTCGGCGGACTCTACACAGCCCTGCGCTTGAGTCAGTTACCCTTCTCCAAAACCGAAAAACCCGAAATAGTCCTAGTTGACCGTCGCGATCGATTTTTGTTCGTTCCCCTGCTGTACGAACTCCTGACCGGCGAACTCCAAACCTGGGAAATTGCCCCGCCGTTTGCCGAACTATTGGAAAACACAGGTGTGCGCTTTTGTCAAGGTACTGTCTCCAGCATCGATGTGGAGGAAAAGCGAGTGCAGTTGCACGACGGGCCAGAAATTCCGTGCGATCGCCTGGTTTTAGCTTTAGGCGGCAAAACCCCTCTAGATATGGTTAAGGGTGCGGTTGAATACGCTTACTCATTTCGCACCCTCGACGACGCCTACCGCTTAGAAGAAAGACTGCGGTTTTTAGAAGCCAGCAACAAGGACAAAATTCGGGTGGCGATCGTCGGCGCCGGTTATTCGGGAGTAGAATTAGCTTGTAAATTAGCCGATAGACTCGGAGAAAAAGGTCGCGTGCGGTTAGTTGAGCAAAGCGACATGATTCTGCGGACATCACCGGAGTTTAACCGCGAAGCCGCCAGCCAAGCTTTAGAAAAACGGAAAGTGTGGATCGACTTAGAAACAGAAGTAGAGGCGATCGAAGCAGACACAATATCCTTACTTTACAAAGGACAATTAGACGTTCTCCCCGTAGACATAGTGCTGTGGACAGTAGGAACTCAAGTTAGTCAAGCAGTGCGATCGCTACCCCTCAAACAAAACCGCCGCGGTCAATTAATAGTCAATTCGCAAATGCAAATAATCGACCATCCAGATATATTTGCCTTGGGAGACTTAGCTGAATGTCACGATGCAAATGGTCAAAAAGTCCCCGGAACAGCCCAAACAGCCTTCCAGCAAGCTGACTACACCGCATGGAACATTTGGGCCTCCCTCACTGGCCGCCCATTACTTCCTTTCCGCTATCAGCCGCTAGGAGAAATGATGACATTAGGAATTGACAACGCCACCCTAGCCGGTTTAGGAATTAAACTCGACGGACAACTAGCCCACATTGCTCGCCGCTTAGCTTATCTCTATCGGATGCCAACATTTGACCATCAACTAAAAGTTGGTTTCAATTGGATTAGTAAACCGATTCAGGAGTTGCTTAAAAGTTAATCGATGCTTCTTCAAATAGATCGGCAACAGGCAAGATGCCTGTTCCACAAAAATTAAATGTTCTTGTGGAATGGGCATCTTGCCCGTTCCAAAAAAATTAAATATTCTTGTGGAATGGGCATCTTGCCCGTTCCAAAAAAATTAAATATTCTTGTGGAATGGGCATCTTGCCCGTTCCTATAGAAAATATTAGGTACAATAAAAAATGCAAACTCCTACAATTCAACAGCCAAAAACAGAACTTCCACCGCTAATCGAGCGGGAAATTCTGTTTGGAAACCCCGAAAAAACTAGCCCCAAACTTTCACCAGACGGCAAGTATATCGCCTACATTGCACCCGATGAACACAACGTCTTGCAAGTGCAATTGCGTACCGTCGGTCAATCAGACGATCGCCAACTGACAGCAGATAAAAAACGGGGCATCCGCATCTTTTTCTGGACGTACAGCGGCGAAGAGCTCATTTATCAGCAAGATATTGATGGTGATGAAAAATGGCATTTATTCTCAGTCAATATCCAGTCAAACCTGGTGCGCGACTTGACACCATTTCAAGGTGTTCGATCTCATCTGATTGCCCTTGACCGCAACTTCCCCAATGAAATATTAGTGGGAATGAACATCGGCGATCGGCGCAAACACGACGTTTACCGCATCAACCTCAAAAATGGTGCCGTTGAATTTGACACCGACAACCCAGGTAACATCGTCGGTTGGACTGTTGACGCCCAATTCCAAGTGCGGGCGGCCACAGCCACCACTGCCGATGGCGGATCAGAATTGGTGTTTCGGGAAACTGCCGACAAGTCTTGGGAAAGCCTGCGAAGCTGGGGGCCCGATGAAGAAGGTGGTGCCGTCATGTTCTCAGAAAACGGCAAAATTCTTTACATCATGGGCAATCACGATGCTAATGCCAAACGTTTGATCGCATTAGACTTAGAAACCAAACAAGAAACTGATGTCGCCTCTGACCCAGAATACGATGTCGGCGGCATTGTCGTACACCCCACCAAACGAGAGATTCAGGCGGTTTCCTTCTACAAAGACAAGCAAGAGTGGCAGATTTTAGACCAAAGCATAGCAGAGGATTTTGAGGATCTCGGCAAATTTCGCCCCGGCGAATTCGACCTTACCAGCCGCAACCTCGCCGACACTACTTGGCTAATCGCTTACAGGACAGACGACGGCCCAGTTTACTACTATGTGTACGATCGCACTTCCAAAACTTTCACCTTTCTGTTCAGCAATCAACCCAAACTCGAAGGGCTACCACTATCATCAATGGAACCCATTTCTTACACCGCAAGAGATGGTTTAACCATTCACGGCTACCTGACAAAACCGGTTGGTGTCGCCACACCAGTACCTGCCGTCTTGCTAGTTCACGGTGGCCCCTGGGCACGCGATACCTGGGGTTACAACCCACAAGCCCAATGGCTGGCAAACCGGGGTTACGCCGTTTTGCAAATCAATTTTCGCGGTTCCACCGGCTACGGCAAAGCCTTTCTCAATGCCGGCAATCGCGAATGGGCCGCTAAAATGCACGACGACTTGCTAGATGGGGTAAATTGGCTGGTAGAAACAGGAATTGCCCTACAGGATAAAATTGCAATTATGGGCGGTTCCTACGGTGGTTATGCCGCCTTAGTCGGATTGACTTTTAGTCCCGATGTTTTTGCCTGCGCCGTCGATATTGTCGGGCCAAGCAATTTGATTACACTGCTGCAAACTATTCCCCCTTACTGGGAACCGAGAAAAGCAAGTCTGTATCACCGCGTCGGCAATTTGGAAACAGAACCAGAGTTTCTGAAGTCGATCTCCCCTTTATCTTTTGTCTATCGCATCCAGAAACCTTTACTAATCGCCCAAGGTGCCAACGACCCGCGAGTGAAAGAAGCAGAAAGCGAGCAAATTGTCAATGCCATGAAGCAAGCCGGCAAACCTGTAGAATACGTGCTTTATACAGATGAAGGACACGGATTTGCGCGGCCAGAAAATCGGCTGCACTTTTTTGCGATCGCCGAAGAATTCCTAGCCAAATATTTAGGAGGCAGATTTGAACCTGCGGGCAACATTGCCAATCATTCTGGTGTGGTGAATCCGCAAACAACTAATTAGAAGGAAGAAGGAAAAAGGAAGAACAAAGAAGGAATTACTCAAATCTCTTTTCTCTTCTCTTCTCTTCTCTTCTCTTCTCTTCTCTTCTTTTCCTCTGTGCTCTCTGTGTCCTCTGTGGTTAAATCATTCCGATGCAACCGGATGTGCGATAAGTCCTCTTTCCTCTTCCCTTTTTCTTCTCAAATGACCAAAATTATTTTTCTAGATGCCGCCGGTACACTATTTGATGTTCGCGGTAGCGTCGGCGAAGTCTACGGACAAATAGCCCAGAGGTTTGGAGTAACAGTTAAGAGTGAAGAGTTAAATGCAGCCTTTTTCCAAAGCTTCGCCTCAGCAAGCCCGATGGCATTTCCAGGGATAGAAGCAGCAAAAATTCCCCAATTAGAATTTGAGTGGTGGCAAACAGTTTCCGTAAAAGCATTCCAAATAGCAGGCATTTTCCACCAATTTTCTGACTTTTCCAAATTCTTTGTGGAACTCTACGCTCATTTTGCCACCGCCGAACCTTGGTTTGTCTATCCCGACGTATTGCCAGCATTAAATAAGTGGCAGCAACAAGGAATTGAATTAGCAGTAGTATCGAATTTCGATTCGCGACTTTATGCAGTATTAAAAGCACTAAATTTAGCTGAATATTTCACATCAGTGACAATTTCTACCGAAGTTGGTGCAGCAAAACCCGACTCTCAAATTTTTACCGCAGCTTTGCAAAAGCACAACTGCATTGCCGAGAATGTGTTGCATATCGGCGACAGCTTCAAAGCAGATTATTGTGGTGCTAAAAATGCCGGATTAAACGCAATTTGGTTGAATCGCCAGCAGGAAACAATAGATTCAGGAAAGTGGAATTTAACTGATTCCCAAAAAGTAGAAGAGTTTCCTAGTCTGGATTTTATATAAGTCAGTCCTAGACACACTCCCACAAAAAACCCGGGTTTGCATGAGCCCCGATGCGTCCAGGACTATAAATATGAATTTTATGAGGTTAAGGTTATGATTTTTATGAATTGACTTTGAGAGCTATTTATTGAATAATATGGATAATTTAACCACAGAGAGCGCAGAGGGCGCAGAGGAAGAGAAGAGAGGGGTGATTTATATATCTAATTTTAACTGGAAAAAACTTTATGGAACCTCGACTCACTCAAACTCAATTAGCACAGGTGATCGCTGAAATCGACAAGTTATCGCAGCAGCGCGAGTTAGAATTGGCCCCAGATCAGGTAAGAGAAATTTTACGGGAGTTGAATCTTCCTGATGAGCTTTTAGAAGATGCGATCGCCCAAATGCGCCGCCGCGAAGTCCTAGAAAAACAGCAGCGACGCAACCGTTGGATCGCGATCGCCTCGACAGTTGTTGTCATTTCTGCGATCGGTATAGGCGTGCTGTTCGGGCAAAATCAGCAACAAAAAACTGCTCAAGTTGTGGGAGGAGAAGACAGGATTGCGCTATCTCAAAAGGGCGGTGACAGCCTCACTCAAGTCAACCGTCAAATCAACCCCCGCATCTACTACCAAGTGACGTTGAAAAATGCTCCGATCGGCAATCAGTTGTCTCTGCAATGCGATTGGATTAATCCCAGCGGTGACATTGTTCATCAAGGCAGGTATCAAACCCGCACGATCAATACTGCGGTTTGGAATACGCACTGCTTTTACGATCTCGGATCTGCTGCTGCCCCCGGCAAATGGGAAGTTCGGATGTCCCTGGATGGGCGCGTCATCAGCAGTGAACCTTTCACGGTGAAATAGATGGGTGCGATCGACAAACCTTCACATTTTATCGGCTATTGGGGACTGGACGATCTCACAAAAACGCTCAGCCGTTTAGTCCCAGACTACTGCATTCGGCAGGGCAAATTATCAGAGTGGGCGATCGCCTCTGCATCTGTACTCACGGCTGACACAGTGACGCTGAATGCTTGCGGGCGCGATCGGGCGACGGATTTTCCGGGAGATGCTTGGGCGGCGGTAGAAGCGAAACAGCTACGGCTGGGGCGCGATCCGTTTGGGCGAGTGCCGTTGTACTGGATGCAGTTGGGAGAAACGATTTGGTTTGCGACGCGCCTGCAATTGCTGCTACCGCTGATTGCTTCCCCTCAAATTAGCCCGATCGCCCTACACAGTTATGCTTGCTTTTCCTACGTGCCCACGCCGTTAACGCCGATCAAGCAAATTGCATCCGTAGCCGCAGGAAGCGAGATGATTTGGGAAATCGCCGATATTAACAATCAGCCGAAAGTACGCGCGGCGAAGCTATCCCGTAGGGAATCGCTGCCATCGGCTTGGCAAGAAGCGCCCCAATTACTGCGGCGGGAGGATGAGGCGATCGCACAATTGCAAGGGCTGTTGCAACAGGCGATCGATCGACAAGTGGCCGATTTGCCGATCGACGAACCTGTAGGCGTTTTACTCTCCGGTGGCATCGATTCTT
This sequence comes from Microcoleus sp. BR0-C5, assembly GCF_036705045.1. NCBI lineage: Bacteria > Bacillati > Cyanobacteriota > Cyanophyceae > Oscillatoriales > Microcoleaceae > Microcoleus > Microcoleus sp. BR0-C5. Next base: position 27,135 of record NZ_JAUBTR010000027.1, on the reverse strand, counting down.
CGCTGGTGACGGCGCTGCTAGTGAAAGCAGGCTTGCAAGTGCGCGCCTATGCCCTCGATTTTGGTGTCGAAGCCTATTCCGAACTGCCCTACGCCCAACAGGTGGCGGACTTTTTCCAGATTCCGCTGATCCGAGTGGCGGCGACGGGTGATGCAGTGTTGCGCGCGATCGGGCCAACCGCCAAAGCCCTCGATTTACCCTATGGAGACGGCACCACGGCTGCACTGTTTTTACTCAAACAGGCGGCGGCGCAAGACGTGCGAGTTGTATTCAATGGCGAGAATGGCGATCAGCTATTTGCTGGATGGACAAACAAGCCTTTGATTGCACACGGAGTTTACAGTGCAGAACATCCCGCCGGAGGAGAAACCTTTGAACAGCAGTATTTGCGGACGTTTCAGCGATTTTATGGTTATGAAAAACAGATTTTTTCGCCAGAAATGCTCGATCGCATCCAGTCTCACGATTTGAGCGTTTACCTGCAAGACGCGATCGATCCCGGTTGTTTGTCGAAGAGGTGTCCTTCCCTGCTAGCGAGGCTGCGGCGTGCTTCGCTGATGCTCAAAGGTGCCCAAAATATTCAGCCGAGGGCAACGGCATTGGCGTTTGCTTGCGGTTTGTGGGTGCGATCGCCCTTCTGCGACCCTGACCTCACGGACTGGACGTTTCAACTCCCTGGCGAGCTTCTACTGCAAGGTGCGTGCGAAAAATACATCCTCAAAAAAGCTGCCGATCGCTGGTTGCCGCCGGAAATTGTCTGGCGGGAAAAGCGCGGGATGGGTGTGCCGTTGAAGGTTTGGTATTACGGGGAGTTTTGGGCTGCGATCGGCGATCGGCTGAATCCGAATCTGTTGCGATCGCAAAATTGCTGGCAGCCCCATTTGGCCGACTCGATGTTATCGGGACAACTCGGAGTTGCCATGCGCGATCGCTATATTGGCAATAATCTCTGGCTGCTGCTGATGTGGCAGGCATGGCGAACCGAGGTTTTAGGCGAAATTCCGGTTAAGCGATCGCTGGATCATGTGTTTTGGTTGCCACCGGCGATCGGGCAGCGCATTTGGAAATATCGAAGGAGGTTAACTGTTGACTGTTGACTGTTGACTGTTGACTGTTGACTGTTGACTACTATTCACTCGATTTTACAATCTTCCTTATTTCTTCTTCCTTCTTCCTTCTTCCTTCTTCCTTATTTCTTCTTCCTTCTTCCTTCTTCCTTCTTCCTTCTTCCTTATGACTGAATCTTTGCTACAGAATGAAACCAAAATACATTCGCCGCCGTTCTCCGAAGCATTAGCCAAGCGACTTTTGTCAACTTATGGTTCGCCCTTATATGTTTATCAGGCCGATATCCTCCGTCAGACTCTTGAGCATATTACGCGATCGATCGACTATCCGCACGTTCAGTTTCATTTTGCTAGCGTCACCAACGGCAATATTGCTCTGTTGCAATTGATTCAGCAGGCTGGTTGGGGGCTACACGCGAATACACCGGGGGATGTTTTTTTGGGGCAGAAAGCGGGTTTTACGGGCGATCGCATTGTCTACACCGGCAGTAACCTCAACAGGGCCGATATTCAGCAATTGATCGAGTGGAAGATCGATCGATTTAACTTCGATAGTCTGTCGCAACTCCAAGATTTTTGTGAATATTCGCGCAGTCAACCGCGATCGATCCGTGCCGAAATTGGACTGCGCCTCAACTCACAGGAATTGACGGGAGACAGTCGGATTGGAGTGCGTCCCGCCGAATTCGAGAAAGCCAACGAAATCGCGCAGCAGCAGGGGTTGAGGATTACCGGATTGCATTTTTATCGGGGGACTGGAACTAATGCCACGAGTGCTTTTACGCAGGCGATCGATCGCCTAATTGCGATCGCCCAAATGTTGCCCGATTGGCGAACCCTCGATTTTGGCGGTGGTTTTGGCTATCCCTATCGAGGCGGTGCAGTGTTTGACTGGCGGGAGTTTGGTGCGGCGATTACTGAACGATTGAGTGCGCTATCTCGCCCGATCGAGTTGGTGATTGAACCGGGACGATCGGCGATCGCAGCTTGTGGCGTTTTGCTTGCGAAAGTTGTGTCGGTGAAGTGGTTGGGCGACCGGCAAATTGTCGGTGTCGATACCACTGTATCAAATCTATCAGTGCCTACGGTGCACGGGGGCTATCGGGCGATCGCAACTTGGGAAACTGGCGATGTATCGCGACATGAAACGGATATTTGTGGCAACACGACTTATTCGCGGGATTATTTGGGGCGCAACTGTTGGCTACCGAAACTCAAAATTGGAGATGCGATCGCGATTTTGGATAGCGGGGCTTACGGCTATGCGATGTCGTCGCATTTTCTGCACCGCCCCCGCCCTGCTGAGGTGTTGATTGATGCTAAGGGCGATCGATTAATTCGACAGCGAGAAGACTATTCTATTTTGTTAAACGGGCAAATATTTTAATAGGGCATTGGCCAAACAGGGCATTGGCCAAACAGGGCATAGTTTCTTCCTTCTTCCTTCTTCCTTCTTCCTTCTTCCTTCTTCCTTCTACTTATTATCTCTCTTCTCTTCCTCTGCGTCCTCTGCGGCCTCTGCGGTAAAATCCTTCCAAAACAACCGTCAACGATATAAATCCATTAAATCAATCAGGAGTAACCGAAATGGGAATGAAATGCGTCCAGTGTCAAACAGACAACATTTTGAGCGATCGTACAAGCAACTCAGGTCGCTGTAAACGGTGCAACCATCCGTTTGTGTTTGAACCCACTACCGTCACTGATAAAAAGTTGGCATTCACCGATCCATTTTTCAAAAATGCGATCGAAAATATTTCCAGCCAAAATATGTTGTTTTTTACGCACAAACAGTTTTTGTATTTTATTGACCAAAAGCTTAAATCTCGCGCGCCAGAAACCAGTTGGATTTTGACCTACTTCTTGTTTAGCGTATTTATGGGCATCTTCGGCATTAACTGGGCTTCTGCTATTTTTCCGTCACAATTCTCAGTTGTTATTCCCTTCGCTCTCTACAATTTGATTTGGATAGGGCTATTGTTCAACTACAGCAAATCTCCTGCTCAAGGTATTCGCGGCAGAAGAAATAATGCTAAAAACCTCCAGATTTTAGGGGTAATTATTTTAGTGCTGGGCATTTCAGGAAGCCTAATATTTGATTATTCTTCAGGATACATCGTAGCGATTACACTAGGGCTATTTTCCTACTGGCTGGGTACCTCACAAAAAAAACGCCCACAGATAACGGGTGAAATATTTCTCGTTAATCAAGCGCAGAGTGATGAGTGGCTGCGAGACTGGCAAACAGTAAACGGCACATTAGAAAAACTGCTCCCTGCTGCTCGTCAAGAGGCTTTGCCCGCCACCATCGATCGCGAAGTCAGCGCCTACAGCTTTGATCGCGCAATTATCTGTGACAGTGACGAAATAGCTCAATTCCTAATTGCCAACAACGTCCATTTTGAGAACAACTGCGCCATTCTTAGTATTAGTGGCTATCCCCAAAGCATCTTCAACACCGTAATCGAAATGCTGCGCCGTAATGCCGATTTGAAAGTTTATGCGCTGCACAATGCGAACCCTGCTGGAGTTGGCTTGGTAAATCAACTACGAACTAATCCAAACTGGTTTGCGAATCAACAGGTGACAATTTTTGATTTAGGCATTTCTCCCCGTCAAATCTTAGCAACCCGTGATATGTTTGTGCAACAATCTCAAACAATGGCACAAACCGCCCGTCAATTACCCGACGCTGTAAGGCAAAGTTTAACAGCAGAAGAACTAGCATGGCTGGATGCAGGCCATTTTGTGGAATTGGAATCGTTTACGCCGCAGCGGTTGTTGCGCGTGGTGAATTATGGACTTGCTCAGAGTGGCGAACCGCAGGGTAACGAGGGCTTAATATTAGTGGATGATAATGTTGGATATGGCGGCGGCTATGTGTTTGTCTCCGATAGTTTTGGTTAGGGCGTGTTTTCAAACTTTATATAGCCTTTCGAGCTCTCATATGAGGTACTCATGGGCATAGGGCATAGGGCATAGGGCATAGGGCATAGGGCATAGGGCATAGGGCATACCTCACTTTTTTGAGAACCGCTATATTAGACTTATTAATAATAAGCTTAAAAAGTATTGAAACTTATTCTGAATAAGATTTTTAGCGCTCTTTTGTTAAAATCCTAAAAAGCTTATCTTGGTAAGGGCTTTAGCGATTTTCAAATGAGGAGCAAAAAAGCTGAGGTTAACTCGGTGAGTAAAGGTTTCAAATTTTTTAATTTCCCCCCACGGGGGGAAGTTGAGTTTAAATTGTGGGAAATTTGCCTTCAACTTTCTCTCGTCTGGTTTTGTTTGTGTAGGCGCGGTTTCTAACCGCCCGGACTTGTAATCGCCTGGACTTATTTAAGTCGTATACTCGGCATTAATCTTCACGTAGTCGTAACTCAAATCGCATCCCCAAGCTTTCGCAAAACCGCTGCCACTCCCCACACTAACCTGAATTAAAACCGTATCAGCCTTCAAATATTCCCCCTCCGCAGCCGCTTTCATATAATTACTTGCAGCAGCCCGATCGAACTCTTTAGGTTGTCCGTTTTCCATCATCAAAAAATCCCCTAATTGAATCCGTAAATTCTCTTGATCGAAAGCGACACCAGCGCGCCCAGCCGCCGCCGCAATTCTGCCCCAATTCGGATCGCGTCCGAAAATAGCAGCTTTCACCAAAGAAGAACCGACAATTGTTTTGGCAATTTTACTCGCAGAAACTTCATCCAGCGCGCCACTAACTTGCACTTCCACCAAACAAGTTGCACCTTCGCCGTCACGGGCGATCGCCTTTGCTAAATGCACGCAAACTTCTGTCAGCATCGCCTCTAATTTTTCAGCATCTGCTCCCATTTCCGTAATTGCCGGTGTGCGGGATTGACCGTTCGCCAAAGCAATTAGCGAATCGTTGGTACTGGTATCGCCGTCAACAGTAATTTGATTGAAACTTCTGTTAGCCGCCCGACTCACCATTTCTTGCCACAAATGCGACGATACTGCTGCATCGCAAGTTACAAATGCCAGCATTGTTGCCATATTCGGGTGAATCATTCCCGAACCTTTGCAAATGCCACCGATGCGGACGGGTCGATCGCCAAACATGGTTTCCAGGGCGATCGTTTTCGGCACTAAATCAGTCGTACAAATAGCCTTAGCGGCCGCATCGGAACCTGTTTCCGATGCCTCAGCAACTAATCGCGGAATTCCAGCCCTCAGCGGCTCCATTTTTATCCGCTGTCCGATGACGCCCGTGGAGGCCAAAAGAATAGATTCTGGAGGAATATTCAGCGCTTCTCCCAACAATTTGGCACTTTCGAGGGCATCTGCCAAACCTTGTTCGCCAGTAGCAGCATTAGCTTGTCCCGCATTGCACAAAATTGCTTTCGCGCTGGGTTTAGCTTGCAAACGCTGGCGGCAGTAGTCCACACAAGCGGCCCGGACAGTGGAGGTTGTGAAGACTCCGGCGGCGATCGCGTCTACCTCTGACAAAATTAAACTTAAATCCGGCAAGCCTGAAGGCTTCAAGCCCGCTGTAATTCCAGATGCTCGATACCCTCTGGGTGCTGTAACTCCGCCGTCAATTTCTTTCCAGTCCGACATGATGACCTCCCTAGTAGCCTTCAATCTGCTGAAAGGGGATTATACCATTTTAGATTTTAGATTTTAGATTTTAGATTTTAGATTTTAGACTTCGGCGTGAGCGCTCAGTCGAACGATTTTAGATTTTAGATTTTAGATTCCCCATTCTTTTGAACCCAATTTCCCATTCCCCATTCCCAATTCCCAATTCCCCATAAAACTAATCGCGGCTTCCAATCTAGAGTTAGAACTCAAGAAGAAGTCGCGACGGTTTTGTAATTGACATTATTAATTTTTAGCTGGCAAACAACAAACTCGATTCAACTATCTCGCCGTTGAAAAAAGGAGTTATTTGCGATCGATACTCGCTGGAGAACCAGCATCTAAACCAACTTCAGCAGCCGCACGGCTAAGCATGGATTCCTGACGGTTTTTAACGACGTGTTGATGGCGCATCATCAGGTTGCGGGCTTGTTCTTGAGTTGACATAACTGATTTCTCCAAATTATAGGTAATAACTTCGTAGACAATTGTCGAAATTGAGCTTGCCCTAGCTCATGGTGGCGTTGCTGCGATCGTAACTGGCTTGAAAGCTGGGCTGCGGTTTGCCTTGAATGTGACCCCAGTAGTGCGTATCTTCCATCCCGACTTCGGTGGCGGTGCGGTTGAGCATGGATTGCTGGCGGTTCTTCACCAGTTGGTGGTGGCGCATCATCAGAGAGCGAGCTTGATTTTCGGTAGACATATGCGGTTCCTCCGTATTCTTTAGATTAATGTTGGGCTTGTTTTTTCTTCTCTTCTATCACTATAACAGACACTTCTGTATCTAAAGCTACCAAATCACAATTGTCACAAAACTTTACAATTGGGCTATGGGGCGAGAATCTCGATTGAGGTTGCAGGGAGTGCGATCGAGCTTTGGCGCGTTGATTCATACCCAACCCCAAGCAGCAGTTGGCAAAATTTGACAATATTCATCTTCTAAGTGCCACATTTTGGCGGCTACGTAATTGCTAGTGGCAAAAATAACTTTATAGTTTGGTTCAGAGTTATAGATGCAGAATTTTGCCTCTCAAGGGAGTCGAATTTGCCTTAGTTACCAGTAAATTTAATAAGTAGCGAATCACAATTAGATTTACAATGATTAAGCAGCTATGCTCAAGCATAGTCAAGTTTTTTGTAGTCAACTAGATAAGATAGTTGGGCTAAGTGAGTCGCCCTCCTCATCCTCAAAAAGCGAGGTTTCTTTTTTGATAAAAATAGATTAAGTCCCAGCAGTCTCCCCACAAAAAAGAGCGATCGTCATCCCCTAGAAAAACAATCGCCCATTCACCTATAATTTCAATCAACATCAAATTCCGCCCTTAACAAATGCGTGCCGGGGAATAAGCGGCCCTAATCGTCAAACACTAGACTGGTACTACATAAGACGTTAAGTTGACACGAAGGCTACTCGGCGACTTCAGCTTCCGCTTCCGCTTCCGGTGCATCTGGCACATCTTGCTTGATTGTCAAATAGCGAATCACTTCTTCGCTCAGACGCATCGCGCGTTCCAGGGTAAAAATTGCAGCGCCCGGAGCTGTATAGTTCATTTGAACGTATACTCCGTCCCGGTGCTTGCCGATTTCGTAAGCCAAACGGCGCTTGCCGCGGTGCTGAGTTTCGATGTTTTCAGCACCTTGATCGCGCAAAATAGTTTGATATTTAGCGATCGCCTGGTCTGTCATTTCTTCACCCAAATCAGGGCGCAGAATGTACATAGTTTCGTAAATAAACGGTTTCATGGCAATAATCCCCTTATGGACAACAAGGCTTCTCACGAAGCAAGGACTTATCATCATATCCCAACAATGAACAATCTCAAAACTAAAAAACCAAATTCCCCAAACAACACTCCCTCGCCGTGGAGCACCCTGTGGACGTACAGCCTCATGAGCGCGATCGCACTTTTAATGCTGTTTCCCTTGCTGTGGCTGCTCAGTACCTCCCTCAAATCCCCCAACGAAAACATCTTTCAATTTCCCCCGCAACTGTGGCCACAACAGCCAACCCTCGAAAACTTCATCAAAGTTTGGCAAACCAACCCCTTCGGCCGCTACCTGTTCAACAGCACCCTAATTGCCGGCCTGACAGTTAGCATCAACGTCCTCTTTTGCGCCCTCGCCGCTTACCCCTTAGCCAGACTCAAATTTCGCGGCCGCGAAGCCATCTTAATCACAATCATTTCCACAATCATGATTCCCTTCCAAATAGTCATGATTCCCCTATACATATTGACAGTACAGCTCGGACTAAAAAATAGTTATTTAGGCGTAATCTTTCCCGGACTAGCCTCAGCCTTCGGCATATTTTTATTACGACAAGCATTTCTAGCAGTTCCCAAAGAACTAGAAGAAGCAGCCCGCATCGACGGCTGCAGCGAATTAGGCATTTGGTGGCACGTCATGATTCCGGCAATTAAGCCAGCTTTAGTCACCCTAGGAATTTTCGTATTTATCGGTTCTTGGAGCGACTTTCTGTGGCCACTGCTAGTTTTAGACAGGCCGGAATATTACACTTTACCTTTAGGCGTAGCCAATTTAGCGGGGACATTTTCTTTGGATTGGCGTTTAGTTGCGGCGGGTTCTATTATTTCTATTGTTCCAGTTTTAGGACTATTTTTGCTCTTGCAAAAATACATTGTGCCAACAGAAACTGCTGCGGGAGTCAAAGGATAGAATGAGGGCATGGGGCATGGGGCATGGGACATGGGGATTGGAAGTCCAAAATTAGTATTTATTCCTTCTGCGATACAACTCACAAAATTTATTGGTTATGTACGAACTACCGGACATCCGCTGGATTGTAGACCGCGCTGGGGCTGTAGATACTATAATCGCTTTTGCAAATGCGATCGATGCCCAAGACTGGCAAAAATTGCGATCGCACCTAGCTGGCGAAAGAGATATCGACTCTTCGGAATTTTGAGGAATCAAACAAACTATGGTAATTGTCAGCGGCAATACTCAAGTGCATGGCGCTTTGCGGGACAAATCGCCATGAAATCTCATTCACAACTGAAATGCCAACTAATTTTTCATAACTAAAAAAATTCGCCTACCTGGGAGTAAAAACTGCACTAGGGTAAGCAATCCGCTTGTGATTGAACTGTTCCCAAACCCGCACAAAAATCTCCGCAATTAAAGACATATCCTCCCGCGTTAAATCCGAATCAATCAACTGATTATCCTGCCAGCGAGCCCTCAAAATCTTATTAACCATATTCAAAGCCTCTTCATGAGTAGCATCCTTGAGCGATCGCAAAGCAGCCTCGCAAGAATCCGCCAGCATCAGAATCCCCGTTTCCCGCGACTGCGGAATCGGCCCATCGTAGCGAAAATCCTCCTCCCTCACTTGGCGACTTGCGATTGTTAACTTTGAATTATCCGCATCTGGCAAAGCAATCTTTAAATCTTCTGTTTCTTTGGCAGCAATTTGCTGTGCTTGGTGGTAGAAATAAGCAATCAACATTGTACCTTGGTGTTCGGGAATAAACGCCTGAATTGCCTTCGGCAATCGATGCTTCCGCGCCATCACCAAACCCTCGGTAACGTGCTTTTTAATAATCTCCGCGCTCGCCCAAGGGTCATTAATTTCATCGTGTTTGTTGCCCCCACCCATTTGATTTTCACAAAATCCGAGCGGGTCGTGCATTTTTCCAATATCGTGGTATAATGTCCCAGTCCTGACCAGCTCAACATTGCAGCCGAGTTCCCGGGCAGCAGCCTCCGCCAAACTCGCCACAAACAGCGTGTGCTGAAAAGTCCCCGGAGCCTCGGCAGCCAATTTCTTCAACAGCGGGCGGTTCGGATTGGCAAGTTCCGCCAGCCGGATCGGCGTAATCAAGTCAAAAACGTGTTCCAAATAAGGGCTGATGCCGATCGCCACAACGCTCCAAGCCAAACCGGCCAAACTTTGCGCGCCCACCGTACCGAGTACCACGTACCAAATCGCACCTGCAGCCGCGCTGGCAATCAAAGTCCCCACCAGATAAACCGTGCCCTGAGCCAAGCCGACAGCCACGCCCAAAAGAGCCAATTCCTCGCGCGATCGCAGCCGCCCGGCCATAAAAGCGCCCAGCAATCCCCCCGCCCCGCTAGCCACCAAATGAATCAAGTCCACATTTAAGCCAACGGGCAGCAGCGCCGACAGCAGCCCCACCACAGTCACTCCCACTGCCGAACCGTAGAAGCCGCCCGCTAAAATCCCGATCGCGGGCAAACTCGTCCAAGGCAGCCCCAAACTCACCAGCACTGGCGCGCTCAAAGTCAGCAGCAGCAATAGCAAATGATCTCTCCGGCGCAAGCGGTAGTGCCTTTCCACCAGCAGTACGATCGCAATTGCCCCCGCAACTAAACAAACAAAACCCGTCAGCCCCAGCCAATTCACTCCCCGTCGGCTCAAACCAAAATAGTCCAGCAACACGAAATCTTGCTGCGATATCTCTTGTCCTTGTGCAACAATTATTTCGCCCTGATCTACTGCGATCATCACCGGTTTCACCTTTTGCGCCGCCAATTCAGCTAGCTGTTTGGTTTCCTCGGGATCTCTCACCAGATTTGGCTGCAAAATCGCTGTTAAACCCTCCACCGCCAAAGCTTGGGACTCTAACGGCACTTCATCAGCCACTTGCAGCTTCACGGCTTCTTTCAAAATCTCTTTTGGCAACCCCTGCGGGATACCTTGAGCCACCATCCTTTTTGCCGCCCGACTCATACCGGTTTGGGTTTTCTGCCAAGCTGCATCCGACAAATCAAACAGCGAAGTATCGTAAATCTGTGGGAGTCCCAAAACCGACGGTTTTTCCAGCGCCTCCACAGCATTGAGATAGCGTCGGCGAGCAGAGGAAATACTGTCTGTCAGGCTTTGAAACTCGGCAGCCGGGAGCGATCGGCTGTAAGCTTGCAGTTGAGCGATAGCATCTTGCTGAGACTTGTTATCTGTTGCCGCAGCAATTGCCGGGGAATCCAAACTCAATCGCTCGGAAGTTGCACTTTTGTCACCTGCTTGCGCCACAATAGATCGCCACTCCCACTCAGGACAGCCCCGCAAGTAAACCTGAGCGGCATTTGAGAGCACCGAGGGACTCGCAAACGGAAACGGGCCTACCGCCTCCCGTAGCTCGCTTCCCTGCTCCAAAAATTGTTGCAATTCTTGATAAATTTGTCGATCGACCGCCGAATCCAGCATTAATATCGCTACAGCCCCTATCCGCGCTGCTTTCCGCTGTTCTTCAGTAGTTTTGTAATCGGGTATGCTAGCAGTAGCAGGAGCCTTAATCGTCTGAGGAGCTTTCGTCCCCACATCCAGTTTCGGCTGGTTGTAGAAGCGGTGGCCCAGAGTGCTGCTTAGGGAAACTACCGCTACCAGCGCCAACATAGGGGAACGAGCTTGATTTTTGAGGCTTGATTTGGAGGTTTTACTTGTAAATTTAGTAGTAAAAGTCTCGGGAAGAAGCCATTTCTGGCGCGACAAACGGCTCAGGAGAGGCCCGCTAGTGCGCTCGGTATCTGCTTTGCTGTCGCCATTTTGCACTTTAGCAATGTGTTGGCGCAGTGAGCGCGCAGCCCCTAGCTGCTCAATCTGCCGCATCAATGAGGAGAGCGTATTCATTTGTGTCGAAGATATATCACTGTTATCCAGCAGCTTTGTCAGAATTTCTGACTGTGCATCTTGATTGAGTTTATCCGAACTAGCGTGGCTCTATATTCAACGCCCCAGGCTACTTTGCCTAACTATCGCCAGCAGTTGGGTTTCTTGACTGTGGCCCACAACGCAAGAAGCTTATTTCCTTCCCTTGTCCATCTTGAACAGAACTCGCGCGCGAGGGCTAAAAACCCGGTTTATCGGTAGATTCTTCGTTGGCTAACCCCATATTCTCGTAAAAACCTGCTTTTTTGGGGCAAGCACGTCCGTCCTATTTAATTTTTTACTTTTTAATCTTTAATTGTCGCTCTCCTTCGGCTTTCGTTTTTGACTTGTTAATTGCTAATTTCTCATTGCTAATTTATGCTTTCCCCTCCCTGTTAAAAGCTCCAAACTTTATATTTTACGAGGTCTAATGACATAAGGTGCCGCCACCGATCGGGCTAGCGCTGCGGAATCCAGTCCGGCATCTGGGCTGTAAACTCCTGCCCAAACAGCAAACAGGTTATTTGCTAACTCTACAATTTTTACATCGCTGCCAGTTCCCCAGAGCGAGGGTTCTCGGCCCTCAGCTAGCTGCTGCGAATTAACCTCAGCCGAAGATACCTGTCGCCATTCTACAGGAATCCCAGCAACGCCGTTATAGGCTCCTGACAAAGCTCCTGTCAAAGCGCAGGTTATTTGTCCGGCTATACCACAGCGGGCAGCACGCACCACTGACAAGCGTAAGTCTTCTGGGGTGTTCAAAAAGCAGTAGAAAGCTAAGGCAATGGGAATGAAATTTCCAGGGTTGACAATTAACTCGGTTTGTAATTTTTTTTCACCTTCGCCCTGTCTTTCTCGCAAAGCTGTGGCGCTTTTGCACAGATGAGTGGCGGCTGTTTCTAAATCGGCTCCCTTTTCTAGTAGTATTTGCACTTGCAGCAGCAGCTCTGTTAAGGCATTATCTGTTTTCAGGTAAGCAAGTGTTTGCTCGATCGCTGTCGCGGGGTCAAGTCTTTCTTTGAGAGATCGGGCGATCGTATATGCTACTGCTAAAATTGCTGTTTCCCATTCTGGCTGGTTTTCGTTGTGCCAAACCTCTATCGCCAGCATGATTTTTTCTCGCAGCTTGGCTTTATTTTCGTGAAAAAACATCGCCGATGGCAGCGCAGCAACGGCAGCTTCACCAGGGTTAAGCATGGTTTGAAACTCACTGTTGCGGGGATGGTAGATTTCCGACTTGGCAAATGCTTCCCAAGTATCGCGCCAATCTTTTAAATCTAAACCCTTACACCGAATTAAACTTTGAGCACACGCTACCGCAAGTCTCCCGGATGCGGATGAGTCTTTGCCACTTGGGATTTTACTGTTGACAGAATTCAACGCCAATGTTGCCTCTCTTAGGGTCAATTGTTGGTGTTTCGTCAGTTGTAAAATGGGCTGCAAGTCTTCTGTTTGGGGGGGAATACCCACGAGTTGCCTCTGGTATTGCAGGCCGAGAGAGTCTCCTAAAACTGCCCCTAGGATGGTTCCTTGAAACTTGCTCAACAGGGAATGCCGCATTTGAATTTAACTCAAGTTGTTAGTAATTGGTAATTGGTAATTGGTAATTTAGAATTCTTCCTGGTTTCCTTCTTTGCCTAACTCTTGTGATTAATTAGAATTCAACCCAAACATATAAGGGCTGGTTTTCCATCTAAAACCTGCCCTCATCCGATCGCTATAATCGGTAAATTTTTAATTTTTAATCAGGTAACTAACTAGAGCTTGCAGCCCCAGCAGGTAACTTTCCGATCCAAAACCGCTGATTTGCCCGATCGCCACCGCTGCGATAAACGAGTGGTGCCGAAAAGCTTCCCGTCGGTAAATATTGCTCAGATGAACTTCTACCGCAGGGATATTCACCGCGGCGATCGCGTCTCTAATTGCCACACTCGTATGAGTATAAGCTCCAGCATTAATCAATAAGCCTTGGTGCTGCCCTAACATCGAGTGAATTGCATCCACCAATACCCCTTCATGATTCGACTGCTGAATTGAGACTTGCACCTGGAGGGCTTGCGCTTCTCGTTCTAGCAACTTGTTGATATCATTTAAAGTTGCCGAACCATAAACTCCAGGTTCTCGCTGACCCAATAGATTCAGATTAGGGCCGTGAAGTACCAGGATATTTAACAATTTTAAAATTTCCAGCGCAACAAAAATTATGAGAGTTTTGACATGGTATTTAGAACCAGTCTCCAACCTCAAAGCTCAAACTTTCAATCCAGTCCCGACTATCGGCGATTTCTCGGTTGGTTGACAGGAATACGAATCGGTTCGAGTTCCGGTTGAGCTTCAGGATTCAGCAACCCTTCTATCAGCTTGCGAACCCATTCTTTAATTTGTTCCAGCACCTTTTCAATGTCTTCCATTGAACGGATAGCTCCTTTTCTTATAGTCTAGATTGCTAAACTGACGGCTAAATATTTGAAAATAAGCAAGCACGACTTTGAAACCAAAGGTCAAACTTGCTTTCTCGCTTGCTGGTTATTTTGAGCAAAGGAGAGAATCAGTATATTGGCCAATCAGTCCTATCTTATTATCATAACGAATCTTTACAGATAATCAAGAGGGAAAAGGAAAATTGCCGAATTATATCCGAGTATAGAGTGTTAAATAAAGCTTAAGCTTACGGTTGACTATTGACAATTGACCAATCGTAGGATTTTTTCTACGCTTTGGTCAACAATAATTTACGGCGGAGCCGATCGAGCGCCGTACAGCTACTCAGATTCCGAATCCAATCGCGGCCTCGGCCATCGCCAAAGCGGTATTCAAAACTTTCTGCGTCGCCGTGGGGGCCCGCTAAACCAACATAAACCAGTCCGACAGGTTTAGCATCTGTGCCGCCTCCGGGCCCGGCGATCCCTGTAATGCTCAATCCCCAATTTGTATTGAGGCTGGCGCGAACTCCCGCAGCCATTTGTTTTGCCACTTGGTGGCTGACTGCCCCAAATTCGGCTAAATCTTGCGGATTAACACCTAATAATCCTTCCTTAACCCGATTGTCGTAAGAAATAATCCCACCTAAAAAGTAGCAAGAACTGCCGGGAACACCAGTCAGCATCGCCCCCAATCCACCTCCGGTGCAGGATTCAGCCACGCTAAGAGTTTGCCCCGCATCGAGCAACAATTGGCCGACAGTAGAACCGAGGGTATCGCTATCAGCACCGTAACAGTCTAGGCCAGCAATCTGCAGCAACTGTTGTTCGATCGGTTCAATCAAATTTTTCGCCGCCACGGAGGACTCCGCGCGGGCCGAAATCCGCAGTTTGACTTCGCCGTGATTGGCGTAGGGAGCCACAGTAGGATTAGTTAAATTCAGAAAACTATCTACTTTTTCCGCCAATGCCGACTCAGCAATCCCCCAAAATTTCAATGTGCGACTGTAAATAGTGGCGCTGCACCAGCCGCCATTTTTCAGGTAAGGAACGGCGGTTTCTTGCCACATCAAGTGCATTTCCGCCGGTACGCCGGGAAATGTCATTACTGTCACGTCAGAAACCGGCTGCCAAATAATGCCCGGTGCAGAACCGCTGCGGTTCGGCAGAATGTCCGCAGTTTCTGGAATTAAAGCTTGTTTGCGATTGCTGGGACTCATGGTGCGTCCCCGCTGAGCATATTTGTATTCGATATCTGCAATAATTTCCGGCTTTTCGATGAGGGGAACCCCAAAAAAATCGGCGATCGTTTCGACTGTGAGGTCGTCTGGTGTGGGGCCCAGGCCTCCGGTGAACAGCAAAAGCTGCGATCGACTGACGGCAATTTCTAACACTTGTTTGATGCGTTCTGGATTGTCCCCCACCACTGTTTGATAGTAGTGAGGAATTCCCAGACTCGCTAATTCTTTGGCTAAAAACTGGGCATTGCTATTAAGAATATCGCCTAACAGCAATTCAGTGCCAACACAAATAATTTCAGCAACCATGCAATTTTAGATTTTAGATTTTGGATTTTAGATAGGGAAATTGGGCATGGGGCATGGGGCATGGGGCATGGGGAATTGGGCATGGGGCATTGGGCATTAGAAATTATTTTTCTTCCTTCTTCCTTCTTCCTTCTTCCTTGTTCCTTCTTCCTTCTTCCTTCTTCCTTCTTCCTTCTTCCTTCACCTAGCGTGTCTCCAAACTTTCCAGCTAGCATATCCCAGCAAACTGGTTGCACCCATAGCATAAATTACGCCGCTCGGAAGCGAAAAAGCTAGGGCTAAACTTCCCACCCACAGTGTCAGTGAGTAAATAAATAAAACCGCAAATCGATGGGATAGTCCGGCTTCTAGAAGTCGGTGGTGGAGATGGCGCTTGTCAGCAATAAACGGTGACTTGCCGTTGCGAAGTCGATCGAGAATCACCGCCGACATATCTAAAATCGGTACAGCTAAAATTAAATATGGCAGCAACACAGAAGTAACAGCCGTAGTTTTAACTAACCCAATTACTCCCACTCCCGCGAGAGTAAACCCGATAAAATAAGCCCCGCCATCTCCCATAAAGATTTGAGCCGGATTGAAGTTGTAGCGCAGAAATCCCAAGGTCCCGCCAGCTAAAGCCGCTGCAATCAGGGCCGCTGCCGGTTGGTGCATCGCCAGACTGACAATCAGCATCACAACTGCTGCAATCCCTGAAACTCCGGCCGCTAAACCGTCTAAACCATCAATCCAGTTGATGGCGTTGGCCATGCCGACGAGCCAAATCACGGTAATTGGCAAGCTCAGCCAGCCAATATTAGTAAGTCCCAAGGAGGGAACTGTCAGAAACTCAATTTGTACGCCTGCCATCCAAACGATGCTGGATACGCCTATTTGCATGAGCAAGCGTTTTAATGCCGAGAGCGAAAATAGGTCATCTGCTAAACCGATGAGGAAGAATCCGATGCCGCCGAGGGTGACTCCCCAAATTTCGTATTCGTCTTTGGGATTGAGAACTTGTCCGTTAGCATCGATGAAGCCTCCTGAGAGCCAGACAAATAAGAGGGCAGTGATAGTGCCGAGAAAGATGGAAACTCCTCCCAAGCGCACCATAGGGCGCTTG
The DNA here is from genome assembly GCF_036705045.1 of Microcoleus sp. BR0-C5. Lineage (NCBI taxonomy): Bacteria > Bacillati > Cyanobacteriota > Cyanophyceae > Oscillatoriales > Microcoleaceae > Microcoleus > Microcoleus sp. BR0-C5. The sequence goes on along the minus strand of NZ_JAUBTR010000027.1, from coordinate 10,768 downwards.
TGGACTTTTCGCTCGCCTGGCCGATCGACTCGCCCGCTTTTGAGACCAATTTTTTTGACTATTGGTGTACTCCAGAGGACGACGATCGCAGAAACCAGAAAAGCGAGTATGTGGTACAGATACTGGTACGGCATCTGAAATCAATTTTAAATAGTGCGGGGCAATTAGGCTGTCAGGCAGAGTCTACTACATTTCAGATGGCTTATAACAAGGAAACATCTTGAAGAGCGACTGGGGGTTTGGGAGTCGGAGATTTGCCACAATGGCAGTTGCCCTGGGGCGAATTGTCAGGTTGTTCATTCATAACTCTCGAATTAACGATTTGAAATATCGACTCTTTCGCGAGCAAAAAAGTCGATATTTGGCGAGCGGGCCCAGCCCTAGCGGTATCTTTCGCAACCGACAAATACCGTTAGTCAAACCAGCCCCGCCCGACAAATATCTTTACTAAAAACCGTATTGGCGATCGATATTTTTGGTGAAAACCGCTTGTCAATATCGCTACCGGCAACTATCAATCTTTTCCTGCTCTTTTACCCTTTTACCCGTACACTTCCAACTACCAATTCCCCATTGCCGATCAGGAAAATTAAGCTAATGCCGGCACTTTCAAGTACAAGTGGGGATATAACGGGAAGCGATCGCACAGTGCCGCAACTCGTCGCAGGCAGTCGGCTGCGACGCTTTCATCATCGGGATTTAGCAGGCGATCGGCAATAATATTGCCAATCTCGGTAAATTCTGCTGTTCCCATTCCCCTGGTGGTCATCGCCGGCGAACCGAGTCTCAAACCGCTGGTGACAAAGGGCGATGCCGGATCGAAAGGCACGGTATTTTTATTAGCAGTAATATTCACACCGCTGACTAATTGGTCCGCTTGTTTGCCTGTCATGTTTACCGATCGCAAATCAACTAGCATTAAGTGATTGTCCGTGCCGCCGGAAACGAGTTTTAAACCCCGCTGCTGCAACTGTGCAGCTAATGCGCGCGCATTTTCAATTACTTGACCCGAATAAGTTTTAAATTCAGGCTTTAATGCTTCGCCGAAAGCTACTGCTTTGCCAGCAATGACGTGTTCTAAGGGGCCGCCTTGAGTGCCGGGGAACACTGCTTTGTCAAATTTTTTACCTAATTCCGGGTCATTAGTCATAATCAAGCCACCACGGGGGCCGCGCAGGGTTTTGTGAGTGGTGGTGGTGACTGCGTGACAGTGAGGGAGGGGGTTGGGGTGATGCCCTGTGGCGACTAACCCGGCGATGTGGGCGATGTCGGCGAGCAGGTAGGCTCCGATTTCGTCGGCGATGGCTCTAAACTTCTCAAAGTCGATAATTCGCGAATATGCTGAATAGCCACAAATTAGCAATTTCGGTCGGTTTTCTTTGGCGAGTGCCAAAATTTCGTCGTAGTCGAGCTGTTCTGTTTCTTTGCTGACGCCGTAGTGAAAAGCTTTGAACCATTTGCCGGATACGTTGACCGGCGAACCGTGAGTCAAGTGTCCGCCGTGGGACAAATCCATGCCCATAATTCCGTCTCCGGGTTCTAGCAAGCTCAAAAATACTGCAAAGTTGGCTTGAGCGCCGGAGTGGGGCTGGACGTTGGCGTGAGCGGCTCCAAATAGCTGTTTGGCGCGATCGATCGCGATTTGCTCGATGCCGTCAATAAATTCGCAGCCGCCGTAGTACCGTTTCGTTGGCAGTCCTTCGGCGTATTTATTGGTCAGCACTGAGCCTTGAGCTGCCATTACCGCTGCGGAGGTAAAGTTTTCGCTGGCGATAAGTTCTAGGTGGTCTCGCTGCCGCTGAAGCTCTTGCCCGATTAAATCGGCAATGAGCGGATCGGTTTTGGAAAGGAATTCTAAGTTAGTGTCCGTCACAATAATCAACCTCTTGACAAATTTGGGATTGGGAATTGGGGATCTTATACCGTACTACGGATTTCGCCCCATTGATATAAATATTACGTTGTGTTCAGGTTAAGCCGTTTGTCCCCAACTCCTGACATACAATGAAATTACTGGTGTGAAACCTGCCGGAGGTATCAAATGTTAGTCATTTTAATGGAAAATCAGATGCTTGCCCCTCAGTGTGTTTGCCAAAGTTGTTTGCTGGCCGATCGCACAGGCCAACCGCGCTGGAGTGGTGGAGAGCTTCGCTGTGGCCATCCAGTTGCTAAACCTACGGAAAATTTGCCCGATCGGTACGAGTGTCAAATGGGCTTCACGATCGCTAATATTAAATAAAAAAGCCTGCATCTGGTAGTTGGGGCTGCTCCGTGCTGAGTGAAAAGCAAGTTCCGGCAGAGTCGAAACACAAACCCTGCTGCTGCGTTATCCTGAGTTTAATGGAATTCATAGTTAATCGATCGACTCAGGAGAGTTCATTATGACTTGGCGCGGATCTACAACTGTTCCAGACCGGATTTTTGCTTCTTTGCCTTATTTGCTCCCGTTGGTTGACGGGCTTGCCTTTGGCAGGTTTCTGTTTACACAGTTTCCTGTCCTGCAACTGTTGTTGATACCGCTAGCTCCATTGATGCAAATTTATAGTTTGCCTTTTGCTAGCTTGATTATCTTCTTTGCCTTGTATTTAGGAGTAGTTAGAAACGAAAACATCAGTCACTTCATTCGTTTTAATGCGATGCAGGCGATTCTTTTAGACATTGTTTTGATGCTGTGTGGTCTGGTTTTGCCGATTTTTTCTAACGGCTTACAAGTCGCATTTATTGCGGAAACTCTGTATAACATGGTGTTTTTGGGCGCTTTTGCTGCATTTGTCTATGCAGTCGTGCAGTCACTTTTGGGACGCTATGCAGAGATTCCTCCGCTTTCGGATGCTGTTTATATGCAGGTTCGTTAGTCAGTTGGCAGTTGGCAGTTGACTGTTGTTAGTTGTTATCCCTATGATTTTCAAAATGAGGTGAAATCTCGATATTGCGTTAACTGTATCCTCGCAAAATCGTTCATTTTTCCGATAATGAAAATCATAGGGTTTATACCAAATCCAGCTTGCATATCCAATTTATTTCTCTTCCACCTTCTTCCTTCTTCCTTCTACTTATCAATGAGACAAAATTATTCAAACAATCTCTCGCAGATGAACTATTTGATCTTGATATTCATCATTAAAAGATGCCTCAGCAATAAAAATTAATTGCCGAATATTTTGTCCAACACTCAACTTGGAATTGAGGATAAAAATGCCCGGAATATGATGACCTTCAGCCAAATGGTCTGTCAAATGCACGGGCATGGATTTACGATTATTCGTCACCAATATAAAGTTATATTCCTCACACCATTTAATAATTTCTGGATCTAAAGTTCCCCGACTCGGAGCTTCTGGTTCGCCTACACACCAAATTATCAAATTTGGATTGCGTGTAAGGATTTCAGCTTTATAGGTAGGATCTACATTTTCATCCAACAGATAATTGAGACTCATTGATGATTTGTTGGGATTTTTTTTCCGAGCTCAGTTTTTGCAGTCTAACAATACCAAGTGGAGGGTTAAGTTCTTGTGCTTTAAGTTGCTGATGGCTCCACTCCAACCAATCAGCAATGTAGTTACTAACGGCTTCTTTATTGTGCAGATAGTAAAGGATAGTAGCATAAACTTGTTCCAAGTTAAGAGATGGATAAGTTTGAGCAATTTGTTCAGGAGTGCGCGCGCGATGAATGAAATCATAGAGAACAGTTTCAATGCCGATTCGCGTCCCTTTGACCCGAATATCATCTGGCCGCTGAAAGTCAAAATAGTCTTCGAGTTGCATGGGCGAATGATCCTATTTCAAAGTTGGTGAAAATTGACGGGCTAATTGATATTATACAGCAGATTCCAAGCCCTCCCCGTAGGGACAAAGGCTTTCGCCGTGTCCTCACAAATAACCCATAACTAATGAGTGACAGTATTCTCCAGACTGCCGATGCCTTCAATTTCGATGCGGACTCGATCGCCTATTTGTAGCGGCCCTACTCCTTGTGGCGTTCCAGTCAGTATCACATCGCCTGGAATTAGGGTCATTACTTGACTGATGTAGGAGACGAGAAAGTCTGGCGAAAATACCATGCGATCGATCTGGGATGACTGTACCGGTCGCTCGCTCTCATTGACAAAAGTCTGCAATTGTGCAGCAGGACTCAGTTCGCGGACAATCCAAGGCCCCAACGGACAAAAAGTATCGAACCCTTTGGCCCTCGCCCACTGGTTGTCCCGCTTTTGCAAATCTCTAGCTGTTACGTCGTTGGCGATCGTATAACCCCAAATTTTGCTGTGTGCTTGTTCGGGAGTACAGTTGCTACAATGTTCGCCAATTACCAGGGCCAATTCTCCCTCGTAGTCTACCCTTTCCGACTGCTGCGGATAGCGAATCGCTGCACCTGCGGGGATGACAGCACTCGGAGGCTTGAAAAACAACAGGGGCTCAGCAGGTACTGGGGTTCCCATCTCGGCGGCGTGATCGACATAATTTTTGCCGACGGCTACAATTTTTGAGGGAGAGCACGGGGCGAGAATTTGGTAAGTATCGGGTGAAAGTTCCAAATCGGTTGGTTGTCCTTTTAACCAGGGCGGTGCATCAAATACTTGAACGCTGTGGCCCAGTTGCAGTAAACCGTAATGGATGTGTCCTTGTGTTGTTTTAACTCGAACGTAGCGCTGGGCCATACTATTTTAGATTTTAGATTTTAGATTTTAGATTCTAGATTCTAGATTAAGAGGATATAGGCATAATTGCGGAAAATTAATTTGTTTATGCCCGTTTAAGATTTTCGCTGTGCAATTTTGCAACCGCTTTCTGTACAAATGCCGTGCAGCGGTAGATCCCAGGAGTCAACTGGTAGTTGGGGGTTCAAGGCAAATTCAAAGATAATGCCGATCGTAACTTTTGATTCCCACTCAGCTAAACTGAGCATTCGATCGTAATAGCCACCGCCGTAGCCCAAGCGATAGCCGCGAACATCGCAGCCTACTGCGGGTACGAGCATTAAATCTACTTCTGAGTGGTCTATTTTAGGAGCATCCGGCAGTGGTTCAAGTATGCCATAAGCTCCAGTATGTAAAGCATCTCCGGGCTGCCAGATGTGCCAGGATAGCTGTTTGCCGACACAGCGGGAAAATCCCCATTTTTTAGGGGTGGGAATGGCATTTGTGGGACAGGCATCTTGCCTGTCTCCAGAATTGAGCAGGGAAGATGCCTCCTCCACAGAAGATGTAAATAGGGGACTTAAATCTGGTTCTTGGCGACAACTGAAGTAGGCGAGGATTGTGGTTGCCTGGGTGAATAAGGGCGAGTTTTGCAGGTGATTGCAGAGGCGATCGCTCTTTTGTCTCCATTCTTGTGCTGATAGGGATTTGCGAGTGTTGAGGAGCGATTTTCTTAATTCTGTTTTAGTTAATGAAGGTTCAGCAGTATTCATATTTGCGATCGAATCTCTCGTTTTAGTTGCAGCATGACAGGGGTTTAAAACCTTTATCTCACAGCGAAATTCCTCTAAAAGAGGACTACAATTAATTGCATTTTCATCAGATTCTGTAGTCGGTTTTAACCGACTTTAGCTTTGAGGCAGGGGTTTCAACCCCTGCCGGACTGCCGGACTGCCGGACTGTCGGAAAGTATCAACATTCTGTTTTAGTTAATGAAGGTTCAGCAGTATTCATATTTGCGATCGAATTTCTCGTTTTAGTTGCAGTCCGACAGGGGTTGAAAACCCCTGTCTCATAGCGAAAGTCCTCTAAAAGAGGACTACAATTAATTGCGTTTTCATCAGATTCTGTAGTCGGTTTTAACCGACTTTAGCTTTGAGGCAGGGGTTTCAACCCCTGTCGGACTGTCGGACTGTCGGACTGTCGGAAAGTATCAACATTCTGTTTTAGTTAATGAAGGTTCAGCAGTATTCATATTTGCGATCGAATCTATCGTTTGACTCCCAGTCCGACAGGGGTTTAAAACCTTTATCTCACAGCGAAATTCCTCTAAAAGAGGACTACAATTAATTGCATTTTCATCAGATTCTGTAGTCGGTTTTAACCGACTTTAGCTTTGAGGCAGGGGTTTCAACCCCTGTCGGACTGTCGG
>NZ_JAUBTR010000027.1:0-4596 GCF_036705045.1 Microcoleus sp. BR0-C5 | reverse complement strand
GATTCTGTAGTCGGTTTTAACCGACTTTAGCTTTGAGGCAGGGGTTTCAACCCCTGTCGGACTGTCGGACTGTCGGAAAGTATCAACAAACTGGATTTGATATTACATATTGTCTCACCACAGGACAAACGCTGAATAGCGTTTCATTCTCCTGTTCTTCTATTTCAACTAACGATCGCCGGCCCAAAGATTGCAGCCCGTTGAATAACTCCGAGGGCGATAAATCGGCATCTTGTAGCAATTGCTCTATTGAAACTGAATTTGCTTCGCGGCTGAGGCGGCAGATGATGTTTTTTTCTAATTCTGACAAACGATTTATCTGCGGGTGCAATGTTGCTGCCAATTCTTCCCCTAAGAATAGCATATCATATTTCAAAAATTCTGCCACCCTACCTCGGAATATTTCTTGAATGGTGGTGGCGACTATTTTTAACCACAATGGATTGCCTCGGTAGGTGTTAATTAAGTTTTCCCATGTTTCGGGATTGAGTAAACTTTTTTGTCGGCAAATTTCGGCTGCTGCTGTACCTATGCCTTTGAGTTGTAAGCTGCGAACTGGTGATTTTTCTCCTTTTAAGGCGGTAATTTCTCTGGGTGGTTCCCAACTGTTGAGGATTAAACAACTGTTGTGGGTTGTTTCTCCGATTTGTCTGAAGAGGATGCTGTAATTTTCGCATTCGGGGCGGTAATTTCCTGCTAGTTGTCCGCTACTGAGAATGCTTTGCACGTCGTCGAGGATAATGAGACTGCGGTTTTTTCGCAGAAATTCCATTAACAGGGAAAGTCGATCGGGAATGCTGGTAGGGAGTTCGATTTCTGGTTTATTTAAGAGAAATTCTAGGAGAGTTTTTAGGGTGGTTTCTAAGGGTGGGAAGTGGCGGAGACTTCGCCAGATGACGTATTCAAAGTTATGCTGAATTTTTGGGATGAGGTGGAGGGAAAGTGCGGTTTTGCCGATGCCGCTGAGTCCTGATATTGTTGCGAGGGTGCACTTTTGTTGGACGATCCATTTTTCCAGGGTGGCGAGTTCGGATGTGCGATCGAACAATGATGAAATATGAGGTGCGTCTGCTAAGTCTAGTCGGGTTTGGGGTTTGGAGGTGTCTGAGGTGGGGGTTGAGGGCGATCGCTCTTTTGGCACTTCGGGAGGTTGCAAAGTGTCTCCACAAACATTGACATTATTAATTTGTGTACAGTCTTTCGCAAACTTTGATGAAATAATTGAGAATCGACATCTTTCTAATGTTGTTTTAAAATTTGATTTATTGAGTTCTTCACCTAAGACATCAGAGAGAACTTGCCATAATTCAGAAGCCACATTTCTGACATGACCTTCAGTGCAGTGCGATTCTTCGGCAATTTTAGAGTATCTTTGACCTTTCCATGCACCCCGCAAGATGGCTTCTTGCAGATCGTCCAAATGTTCTCCTGTTTTGGCGAAAACCAGATCCTCGGCAAATCTCAAGACTTCTTTAACGTCCATTGGTCGAGTAGGTGTAGGGGTTTTTCTTATTTTATCAGACTTTTTCTGACATTTTCTGACATTTCTGACCAATTCTGACAGATCGCTCGTCTCAATTGCTGATCAAATTTGACATTTTATTACTCCGATAAATTCATAATTAGAAGATAATTATAAAAACCAAATAACTTCCTGTGAGTTAAACTAGCGGGTAGCAGAATGCTATGAACATTAATTTTAGACGCTATCGGGAACAGAAAGGTATCAGTCAAGAATCAGTTGCCAGCGGGCTCGGCATTTCTGTAGATCAGGTTAAAAATTATGAGCAGTTCCCTGCACAAGTTCCGATGGGAATGGCAGTAAAATGGCTGCAAATATTAGGTGTTGACATTGCAACTGCCATGTCAGAGGAAATACATCCACTCCCAGGAATTGAACCAGGCAGTCCCTACGCTGAACTTTATCGCCGGCTAAATTTACTTAATCAGTATATCGATGAAAATTCTTTTTTACCTTGGCTAGAATTGCCAACGGAACTACGTATACCTAACCATCTGCAAGAACAAATTAACCAGTATTACCAAAAACCAAATGTTGTCTTGACAGGAGCATTTGACTCGGGTAAATCCTATCTTGCTAATACTCTTTTAGGCAAAAAAGTATTGCCAACAGGCTATCAGCCTGCAACAAGAGTCATTACCATTGTTTGTCATGTGGAAAGTCGCCCCGAATGGTTTGATGGAAACGTGGGAATTATTGATGAGAAATTTTGGCAAGATGAAAACGGCAAGCTAAATTTTGACTTCCTATATTTAGAGGATAGGGAGCGTTGTCAGAAGCATTTTTTGCAATTCGGCTCCTTTGACCTGCTAGAAAAATATGGCGTACACCAATATGATGACTCTGACGACAGCAATGATGGCGGACATACAGCTATAGTTTATGTAGATGCTCCTTTGTTAAGAGCGTGTAACCTGATTGACCTTCCCGGTTACTCTGATAAACAAGACGAAGTATCAAAGGATGTTGAGAAAGCTAATAGTGCCACCAAAATTGCTAATGTCTTGCTTTATGCTTCTCCTGCCAAGGGTCACATCAATGGTCAAGATATGGTGCGACTTCGGAATTTGCTGCGTTTGTTGCCGGCCCCAGAGAATGAATGCAACGACTTTCCGACGCTAGGAAATTTCTTTATTGTGGCGACACACGCCGATCCGAGTATCCCTGACGATGAGCTTCCCAAAATTCTCAATAAAGCTTCAGCCAGACTGTATAAAGAACTTGATGAAACTGCTATAGAGTTTCGTCGGAAGCTAACAAAGCGGGATATTACCAAGGAAGATGTGCAAAAGCGTTTCTTCACTTTCTGGTCAGAAAAGCCGGATCGCTGTCAGCGTCTCTTTGATGATTTAACTCAACTCCTCTGCGAGACTCTTCCTAAACCAGTCATCTCTCGTATCGACCGCGAAATCAATGCGGTCAAAAAAGACAAAAAACAAGAATACGCTAACTCGATTGAGCAATATCAAACAACTGTTGCCAAAATAGAGGAGTATCGAAAGGAGCTTGACAAAGCCGAGAAAAATGAACCTGAACGTCAGCGAGAAATGCGGCAAAAACGCAGTCAAGTGAGCAAACAAATTAAGGAATTAGAGAAAGATACCCGCAAATCATTTCAGACCTATGCAGAAAAAAAGATCGATGTAGAGTTTATAGAACAAATGATTCGCCAGAGATACGACAAACAGAAAGAGGCTCAAGAATACGCTCCCGGTTATTTAGTCGATCTGCTGCAAAGTCATTTAGAAAATCGGATTAGTGTCAATTCTGAAAAACTCAAGGCTGAGATTGACGCTTTTCTGGAAAAATACCCAGTGCCTAAACTTCCCAACAAAGATGGAATAGTAGTATCTATTCCCTTCGATACAAAAGGAGCTTTTCTTGGTGGGATAGCAGGTTTAGGTACTTATGGTGCCTTAGCCGCTTGGGCAGCAGGCCTTGGCAATCTTGGCAGCTATATCTTAGTAGCGAAATTAGTCAGTCTTTTGTCAGCACTTGGTATTAGTATCGGTGGTGGCACGGCAACAGTAATTTCTTTCGTAGCTGCGATTGGTGGCCCAATAGTTCTAGGGATCGGTTTAGCTGCTGGACTGGCTTCTTTGGTGTGGAATTTTTTTGGGGAAGCTTGGCAGAAGCGGTTAGCAAAAGAAATTCACCAACAATTCAAAAAACAGGGTGTTGTTGATAAATTCTTAGGAGGAATCGACCAGTATTGGCAAGAGACAGCCACAGCCTTTGATAAAGGTGCCGACGCAGTTGAAGCAAAATGCAAACAGTATCTCAAGCATCTGCACGAAATTACTTCAACTGATACCCAGTCAAAAGAACGAATTGAACAGATTATCATAAATCTGGAGAAACTCAGGGTTTTTTTCGCCAACATTCCTTGGGATACCCAGGGAGAATGTTTGTAAAAAAAACCAGCGGTTCTCGTGGCAAACCACCCAAACCCAATAACACGACGTATTGAGTTTTAACTAGGCGATCGCCCTTTTTTAATCACATCCCCAAGTGCGATCGCCCTTCCTGAACCGATGTGCGATCGCACTTTCCATTTATCCCCTCGATCGCAGTCCATCAAATTCTGCTTCTGAATCTTCCTTCGTAAAAATTACATCCTCATAGATAACATCAATACTTGTGCGAAAATCTACGCTAGACAAGTGAATTTCGCTGCCTTGAGTATAGGAATACAAAACCCACAACCCTTCAGCATTACGGCGAAAACACTCTACCCGCTCACGCTTTTGGCTAATTAACATATACTCTTGAAGGGTTTCTAATTCTTGATAGTCAGCAAATTTATCGCCCCGATCGAATCCTTCCGTACCATTTGACAAAACCTCGACAATTAAACAAGGATATCTTTTAAAAGATTGAAATGCCTTGTCCCGTTCATCGCACGTTACCATCACGTCAGGATAGTAGTAAATATTCTTAGATTCAATCCTAGCTTTCATGTCAGACATATAAACACGACAGCCACTACCCCGAACACAGGGCAAACGCATCATGTCAACAAGCGGGAATTTTACCGTGCTTGTTGCGACTATTATCGATAGCTGTAGTTTATT
>NZ_JAUBTR010000217.1:0-1137 GCF_036705045.1 Microcoleus sp. BR0-C5 | reverse complement strand
GTACAGAAGGCAGAGGCTGCACTTTACTCAGACGGTCACTGGAAATCTATTGGAGGACAGCTTTATCACTATGTCGGCAGTCACTACGAATTGCGATCGGAGTCCGAGGAAAAGCGTCGTATAGGTGACTGGCTCAATACCTACGCAGAGAAGGTAAAGGGTGTTTGGGTCAACAATCGAGCCAAGTCTAGTAACGTCGCTGAGGTTCTCAACTGGGTTGTGAATCGGAATGCGGTTGACCCAAACAAGATAAATCCTGACGGTTTAAACTGCTCTAACAGGGTAGTGAGGATTAATCCTGATGGCTCTCACTCGCTTGTGCCACATGACCCTAACCAGGTCTATACCTACGTTGGGAGTAAGTATGACCCTGGTGTGGATAGCGCCGATTGCGATCGCCTTTTGGAGTGTCTTGAGCCGGCACAGCGCGAGATATTCCTGCGGACTGCTGCTGCTGCGTTGAATTTGAAGCTGGTACGGTCAAAGTTGACGGGTAAGGGAGTCAAAGGTTTGTTGTGCTACGGCGAGGGGTCTAACGGCAAGGATACGCTGCGAGCTGTGTTGGCCGCTGTCTTTGGGCGGGGGATGACTGGGAAATCGCTGTCAGACTTCAAGGCTTACGACGGTGGACGTAAATTTGCACTGGCTACCATTGAGGGCGGTGTCTGTAATTGGGCTTCTGAGAATGCTTCAAATGTGAGTCTTGATGCACTCCAAAGTCTTAAGCAGTTCATCACGGGCGACCCGATTGATATTGAGCGCAAGGGTAAGGACAGTTATGAGTACAAGCCGACTGCTATCTTTTTGGCTAACTGCAATAAGCTACCGTCTATCACCGGGGGGACGGCTGCTATTGATGACCGCTACGGAATCCTGAGCTTTAAGAAAACCTACAAGCGCGGCGCTGTGGCGTCTCAGGGTGAGTTAGAAGCTGACCCGCGTTTTAAGGATGATGAGAACTTTATCCTTGAACGGATTGCGCCGGCGATGCTCAACAAGATGTTGGAGCGGATGCCGCTGTTGTTGGCTGAGGGGATTGACTACAAGGCGACCCGTGAGGCGATGCGGGAAGCTCAGGAGGAAAGCCGGCATCTTTGGCAGTTTGCTCGCGAGGTTGGATTGGAATTTAACCCAGAG
>NZ_JAUBTR010000140.1:0-6673 GCF_036705045.1 Microcoleus sp. BR0-C5 | reverse complement strand
CCAGTAATCTCTTCAGGCTTGAATTTTTAAATTTTATAACCATCAATTCTATTTAAAGACCTGCGGAATGTGGGTTGCAAAAGAAACCGCTGATTAGTCCTGACGAAATTCTGAGGTTTCCTCAAGGCAAGTGCGTCATCACTTCACCGGCCTACGCAACGGGAACGGAAGCTTTATTTCCCTACCCTCTCAAGATTCCGGTGCGGCCCGGCGACATAAAGCGAGCTAAAGAGTCTGAACAACTGTGGGACAGCAGCATCAGACCGCAGCTTGAAAGGCGGGCGAAAGCTTTGTCAGTAGAGCAGCAGACGGGTAAACTGCTCAATATAGATGAAGAGCTGGATCGGCGGATTCGATTCGCTCGGGCATTGCTGCCACATCCGAACGATCCAGAAGAACCCGTGACGGTGGCTGATGTTAAGTCGCCTGTTAATGCTGCTGGTGCGAACAGCGCGGCTGGGAAAATAGCGGTTGGCAATATTCGGACAAAACTTAAAAATCTGTCATTTGGTGGCGATAGATAATGGAGCAAACTAAACAATTTTTGGCTGACGTTTTGATTGTTGACGATATTCCCGCTAACATTCAACTGCTCTCTCAACTACTAATTGAAAACGGTTACAAAGTCAGGAAGCTGATTAGTGGAGAGCGAGCTTTAAAAGCAGTAGAGTTGCAAGCACCCGACTTGATTTTGCTAGACATAAAAATGCCCGGTATGGATGGCTATGAAGTCTGTCGTCAACTTAAAGCATCTGAAGCTACTTGTGATATCCCTATAATTTTCATCAGCGCTTTAGATGACGTATTTGACAAAGTAAAAGGGTTTGAAGCGGGCGGTGCTGACTACATTATAAAACCTTTTGAGCCTGTTGAAGTGTTAGCGCGGGTATCTGCCCAACTTAAAATGCAGCGCTTGCAGCAGCAACTTCGCTGCGCTAACGTGCAATTGGCTGCACAAAATGTTCAGCTAAGCCAGGAAATTCAAGAAAGACAGCAAGCAGAAGCCAATTTAAGAATGCTGTTGCACGCTGTTTCTCACGATTTGCGATCGCCTCTATCGGGAATGTCGCTGCTGCTGCGAAGTCGCCTCAATGATGCTGGCAGTAACATTGCTATTGATAGGCGGACTATGGAGGTTATGGTGCAAAGTTGTTCGCGCCAACTCCAGTTGATTGAGTCACTAACAGCAACACAACAGTTTGATGTGAAAAGTGCTTCTTTAGCCATGAAGCCGCTGTCGCTGCCCACTTTAGTCCAAAATATTCTTATTGAAAGATTACCAATTCTCAACCAGCATCGAGTCAAGGTTAAGCAGCTTTTTGCAGCCGATTTGCCTTTAGTCAATGCTGATGCCCAGCAGCTCTGGCGGGTGTTTGGCAATCTGATCGACAATGCTGTTAAATACAATCAGTCAGGGTTTATTTTGACGGTAGAAGCTAAAAAGGAAGGTGAGATGGTTCGCTGTACGGTTGCAGACAATGGGGCCGGAATTTCTCTTCAGCAATGTGCAAGATTATTCGAGCCTTATACGAGGGGAGTTGGAGTTAGTTTAAGGGAAGGGTTGGGATTGGGACTTTACATTTGCAGGCAAATTGTTGAGGCTCACGGCGGAGAGATTGGCGTTGATAGCGAATTGGGAAAAGGAGCGAGGTTTTGGTTGACATTGCCAAAGTTTGAAGATTGACAAGATGCCATAATTTGCTACGCGATAGCTACGCCTCAAAAACCACTTTTTTTAGAACAATTAGAAGCTGCATTCTAACGGCTAAACCAGCCCCAAACGCAGTGCTTTAACTGCAGCCTGGGTGCGATCGCTCGCTTCAAATTTAGCTATAATCATCTCTACATGACCTTTGGCGGTGTGGACGCTCATTCCTAGTTGAGCAGCGATTTGTTTATTGCTTTTACCCTCAACTAGCTGCTGCAAAACCTGCATTTCCCGTTCAGTCAGCTTGATGTCGTCCTTCGCATAGCTATCGGGCAGCGGCGTTTTGAGATTTTGCAGTACGCAGTCGGCAATTTTAGGGTCTAAGTAGCTGCCACCTTCTTGCACAGCCGTAATCGCTGCTAGAAGTTGTTCTGCGTTAGTGCCTTTAACGCAGTAGCCGTGAGCGCCGCTGGACAAAGCCGCCATTACCTGAGTTGGATTGCTGTGGTGGGTGAGCATCAGGATACGAGTATGTAGCAGGGCGGCTCTGATTTGCTGCGCGGCTGCAATACCGTCGAGTCCGGGCAAGTCAATGTCCATCAGCACAATGTCTGGTTGGTGTTGCAGTGCGACACTGACGGCTTCGTTACCGTTAACAGCTTGGGCGACAACTGTTAAATGGGGTTGGTTATTGAGGATATGCTGTAGACCGAGCTGCATCATCGGGTCATCTTCAACTATCAGGATGGTTTTTAGTTGACTTGTTTTTGGTTGGGTGGCGGTAGTTGCAGTCACGGCTAAGATTCCTACTACATTTTATCCATAGTCTATTGTTTTTCCTCATATTAAAGAGTGTCATCCTCCTATGGAGAGAAGAAAATTATTGATTTTTGGGCAATTTCGTCGGAAGGTGGATGTCTCTCGATAGGAGGATGGTAATAAAGTCGATTCTCCCGAGTTTTAGGTGATCGTAAAAATTCTAGTGATGCGACCCGAAAAGCCCGTGCGAGAGGCTCACACTACCGTTCCCACCACAAATCCAGAAGAGCTATACACAGTCTGAACAGATTAGATCGACACTTCGTTGACTTCATCCAAATTGATTTCATCCAAATTGATTTCATCCAAATTGATAGCTGTTGCTACTTCCTTCGGTTGAGGTGTTAGATAACCATTGAGCTTGATAACTGTTTGTTCTGTCTCTCGTTCAATGGCAGTCAAAAGCCAATTTTGAGTTTGTCGGTGTTGCTTGCTATCCCAGGCAAACTGAACTTTTTCTGCTGGTTGAGTCGGGTGCAGTGCCAAAATAATCAGTTGTAGCTTGTGAGGCTCGATCTCGAAGAATTCGGCAGCTACCCATAACTTAACTCGGTCTTGCCAAGTCAGTACAGGATGGCGAATCGCCCACTCAAATAGTCTGGGTGTTCCTTTGACTAAACCCACATTTGTACGGACTTGTATCACTTTAAATGGAGAAGAAGGGGAAGAATTTTCTTCTGTCACTCCCCTTTTTGTTCGGTCTAGTTTTGTTTGAAGTGGAATGTCAACCAACAACTTTCGCTGCGGTAAAAACAGTGATGGCGATAGTTCTTTGAGCTGGAAAACCCACTGCTGGAACTGGGGCTGACTGTTGAGAATTGGCTCGACAGGTAATCCCATTAAAATTTGCTTGACAAGCAGTTGCAAGCGTTCTTGCAGATAGGAAGGAACAAGAGGTGGCTCTTGTAGTGGGCTAGTATGAATAGTTTGATTGAGGTCTGATAGAGTAAGGAGGTACATTGCTCAGAGGATAAAAGGCTGAGCAATAGCGGCGATCGCCAGAAGTAAGGGAGAGTCTTTGCTGACAACTTAAGACCGATCGCTGGAGTCAGGAGTCAGGATTCGGATACTTAACGATTCCTCGATCGCCCCGATTTGAGTTTTCTAGCCAAAATCCGAGTCAATTCTGATCGTAATTGTTGATTGACAAATGCTTCTGCCGCTTAAGTTGTCACCAATTGGGGGGAGTGGGGAAGGAGACGGTGATTTTTCTGGTTTCTCAACAGAAAACCCTAATGGTGCAGGCTGCTCGTTACTTAACTATACAAGTTTGGCTAAAAATGCTACTGATGAAGAAATGATATCGGCAATATCATCGGGATCGAGGGAATAAATCTTTGCTAAAACTTCTTTTTTAATTTTTTCAGAGCCTATCTTCTTGCTGCCACTCACTTGACCTATCGCCACCTCATCCAAACCGCGTTGATAAACTGATAGGGATATATCTCCGTCCAAATAAAGTTGCAGAGTCGTGGTACTGCCACCGCTTAACTTTGCCAGTTGCCGAAAGTTCTTAGAATCGGATTCGGGTATCGTTTTCCCCTTTAACCACCGATATACTGTTGAAAAATCTACTCCGATAGCTTCTGCTAAAGCGCTTTGAGTCCAGCCTTCTTTCAGCAGCAGCTCGATCAACTGAGTCAGCCGCTTTTGGCGATCGAGTATAAGAGAAGACACAGAGCTAACAGTCACAAGTGCTTACCTGACGCTATTACCGTACATTATTTTACTTTCTGTAGCAGAGAAACCTCTCCGCTACAAAAGGGAGGGATTGAGACAAGACCTTTCGAGAATCAGATAAATTACCTCGGATCAGATAAATTACCTGGCACTATACATCTATTTAACGGTAAAGTCCTTGTATTTGCAAGGTTTGAGCAATTTTTTGACGATCGCATTTTTGACTGCCCCTGCTGTATTTTACCCCTTTTCTACAAAATTTGAGCAATCAAAGCCTTAATCGATTACGCAACTACTCTTGCATTATGCAATACTTAATCTTGCACCGCGCAAGACGGACGGAACATCAATGTCATCCTCCAACACAGTTCGCGGTTCTGATGCACATAACTTCTCTGTTGTTCTCCGCGCTGAACTCACTGCGAGAGTTGCACAGGACTGCCAGCTAAACAAAGCCGACGCTAAAGATTTGTCTGCCCAGAGCAGTACGCTCACTGATGCTGAAGCATTAGAATTAAGCAGCTTGGAATCTACAGTCGAACGGAGCTTGAAAGCTTTCTGGGAAATAGGGCAAGCTTTGCGCCAGATCCGGGATCGGCGCCTCTACCGACAAGACTTCTCGACTTTTGAAGACTATTGCACTAATCGGTGGGAAATGTCTCGTCGCTGGGCCTACCAATTGATTGACGCGGCAACCGTCTATGAAAATGTGCGCCATGGCGCACAAATCCTTCCCGCCAATGAGCGCCAAGTTCGCCCTCTCGCTGCACTACCCTCCCAAGAGCAGCCTAGGGCTTGGGCCCAAGCTGTTGCTACGGCTCCTAACGGCAAACTTACGGCTTTTCACGTTGCCCGAGTTGTTGAAGAACACCAGAAGAAAATTTCGACGAATAAGTCTAACAACGAGAATAGTTCCAAAAACCAACGAACTCTTTCAACCAATCATCCATCATCAGACGGTAAGATTTCAGCAGCCACTCAAGAGAATGCTGGGGAATTGGGAGCAACATCCAGTCAGACAGAAACTCAATGGCGAAGCTGCTGGAACTGCTACCACTGTAGTTTTGAGCCAATTCAAGGCAACCCCCAGAGTTTTTATTGTCACAAGCTAGGCAAACTAAGCTTTATTGAGAAGGATGGTAACGAACGCGGAGCTGAATGTAAATTGTGGCTCGATCGATGGATCGAGCCAGAGTTAGTCAAGAAGGCAAAACGAGCCCAACGAGATACTTTTACCTTAACTCTACAGCTCCCGATAGACCTGCAAGCCCAGATGCAAGATGCGGCTAAAACTCAAGGGCTGGCTGTAGTAGATTGGGCTGCACAAGTTCTCAAAACAGCAGTTTCTACAATTAGTTTGGGTTCAGAAGTCAAGCCTACTCATGTTTTGATTCCAAACCCGGTTCAAGATCAAGCTACTAATTGACTGTGCTACTATAGCACACACAGGCATACTTTACGGTCGCTGTCAGTGTGCTTTAAAGGCATACTGACAGCATACTCCGGTCAGCCAGCGAGCGCCAGCAGTGAGTTCTCCCCTCAAAAATCAGCGCGGATTCACCTTGACTAAGTACCCCAAAGCAGAGACCCAATGGCAACCAACAACATCAGAATTGTGGGCTACTTGCCGCCAGACCAGCACCAAAAGTTACGCGACTACATGGCATGGCAGAGCAGTCTCTAACGGAAAGTGCCGCGCTCGTCAAAATCCTCAAGCAATTCTTTGAAGCAGCCCCAGGACTCTCGGCCGTTGCGGTAGCTTCTGAAACAAGGGAGATTCTCGCCCAACTGCAAGCAGAAATTGCTGATTTGCTTCTTCGAGTCGCAGCCTTAGAAACTGAAGGAGTTCAACGCCAACGAGCGTAAAACTTCCTCTAAACACGCTCCAGCACGGCAGTCTCCAATGGTGCTGGGCTCCCTGAAAGCTGCTGACCTAGCAAAACGGTTGGGAGTGAGCGCTTCTGGCGTCGAAAATGCTGCTTCAGAAGGCAGCGCTTCCTTTCAAGAATGGAGCAAGCGGCGAGATCCAGCTTCTCGGGCATGGAAGAAGCTGGGCAATCTCTTCTATCCGTTGCAAGATTAAGGTTCGCTGTCTGATAAATTTACGCCATAGAATGCGGGAAATTCTCAGGAGTTTGCAGTGATAGCGATACCATCATTGCTGACAGTAAATATGGCACTAGAAATCGTCCAAATTAAACAGCGAAAATTGGTGAGGCGATGTTATCTTATTTCTGGGTCGGCGTTTGCCCTTAACAACTTCTTGAACTACTGGATTTGAGTGAAGTGATGTCTTCTCATTCAAGTCAATAACTTCTGAGCTTTCTCCTGAACTTATTTCAGGTTCATCTAGACGATCGGTATCATTTTCAGCCTGAGATTCGACAGGCTCAAACCACTCATTGTACCAATAAGTGGCGTTCATTGATTGAGGTCGATCGCTACTTAAACCCCACATTCCGCAGTTCTGGCTTTGATGACTAAGGATTTTCATACCTTCACTGTAGGAAAAATATCTGTGCCTAC
>NZ_JAUBTR010000216.1:0-1153 GCF_036705045.1 Microcoleus sp. BR0-C5 | reverse complement strand
GCATTCCAGTCTCGGTCTATTACAAAACCACAATGGTGACAGCGATGTGTTCTTTGACTCAAAGACTTCTTGATGACTTCCCCACAGTTGGAACAGTTTTGAGAAGTGTAGTGCGGTGGTACGGCAACCGTTACCACACCAAACACCTTGCCAAAATATTCTAACCATTGACTGAAAGCCGACCACGCAGCATCAGATATAGACTTTGACAGTTGCCTGTTTCTAACCATGTTACGCACCTGCAAGTCCTCATAGGCAACCAAGTCGTTAGACTGGATGACGCATCTTGCCAACTTCACGGCAAAATCTTTACGCTGCCTACTTACCTTGAGGTGCTTTCGACTCAGGCGATTTCTCGCTTTGACTCTGTTTTTCGACCCTTTGGTGGTGCGAGAAAGTTTACGACTAAGACGCTTTATCGCTTTCTCGGACTTTCTCAGATGACGGGGGTTCTCGATTGTCTGACCGTCCGAATCGGTGTAGAAGTGAGTCAATCCAACATCCAGTCCAACAGTCTTACCCGTTGGCTTTCTCTTCTCTACCCGTTCTTGGTCAATGCAAAACTGAACGTAGTACCCATCAGCTCTACGAACAACACGCACTCGCTTAATCTGCTTAAACTGGTAGAAGTGCAGGTCACGAGTTCCCCACATCTTGAAGCTTCCTGCTTCAAACCCATCAGTGAAGGTGATAGTTCGTCTATCGAACGACAACTTCCAGCCCGTTGTTTTATATTCAACAGAGCCATGTGTTTGATGCTTCTTAAAGCGTGGGAAGCCTTTCTTCCCTGGCTTGTTTTTTTTGCAGTTGTCATAAAACCGAGCGATAGAACTCCAAGCCCGATCGGCAGAAGCTTGTCGAGCTTGGGAATTAAGTTTGCCGGCGAACGGAAACAATGCGGCGAGAACAGCGCAATAGGCGCTCAACTCGTACTTACCCATCCCCTTGTTGTCCAACCAGTATCTAAGGCAGCTATTGCGGACAAAGCGAGCAGTGCGAATGGCTTCATCAAGCCGCTCGTACTGCTGTGCAAGTCCCTCTAGTTTTGCCTCAAAAACAAGCATACTTACGCTGACATAACTAGCGTAAGTATACCACAGTTAAAGAAAGCCGTCCTAGAAGGACGGGGCTTTAAACCCATTATTTTTGGTAA
>NZ_JAUBTR010000215.1:0-1155 GCF_036705045.1 Microcoleus sp. BR0-C5 | reverse complement strand
ATTATACTGATGATCGGTAAAAAAGTCATGGTGGGGTTCACCAGTATTTATACTCATCGCAAAAGTGACACGCTCCCTTTCAATCGCTCTCGCAATTGATCCAGTGTTGTAAAAACTTCTCCAACAAGTTGCTGTTTGATATATTCCCATACCCTTTCAATTGGATTAAGTTCTGGACTATGTGAGGGTTGACAGACAGGAATTAAATTTTCGGGTTAGGAAAGTTCATTAGTGATGTGAGCAACTGCTCTATCCATGTGAATCATGGCAATATCTTCACCCAGTTCTAGAGAAAGAGCGTCAATAAATTGCTGAAAATCTTCTCCGTTAAGCTCAGCATATTCTTGGCAAAAATGCCAGCCACTCAATGGTTCAACTACCCCATACAACCAAAAATTTTCACGTTTCCACAGTAGGGGAGCAACTGGTTTTACCCCCCTAGCTGTAATTAATTTTCCTGTCAATGTTTTCAATCCCAAACGGGTTTCATCTTGACACAAATATCGTAGCCTTTTCCCCTTACCCAAATATTTTTGAAACGTCAATACTGCTGAAATGATGTTTTTTTAAAAAGCTCCACTGCTTCTACGTCCTGTAAAGCACTTTGCGGACGTGGCACTTTCAGTTTTGCGATGTGACGATAATGCACCCAGGCATAGACTGTTGCATAAGTAAGGAATAGATTATACTCGCTTTTGAGCCATTCCACAATTTCCCCGTAGCTTTTGAAGGGGACTCCTGTTGCCAAACGTTCTTTTAGTCCTTCTAATACATCACCTGTCAAGTGTGGTTCTTGTCCTGGGGCTTTTTTTACCAACAATAATTCCGACAATCCACAAGTCGCTACTTTTGTAACCACCTGGTTATCGTAGATTTGTCTCTCCCCAAACGATTCGCTAATTCTTGATGCTGCTGTACTTGCCCTATTTTTAACCACCATAATACTTGTATTCGTTCTCTTTGACTGGCAGTACGAGTATTTTTTAGTTTTTTTTCTAAAAATTCTACGCTTTCTTCAATTGTGATTTTTAAAATACGAGCCATAAAACGCACCATCAACGCTACCTCTCTATTATATCAATACTCCGGACAGTTTTTCAAGAGGGATGCGATGGCTTCGGCAAGCAACGCTTACGCAATAAATCACAGAAGCGA
>NZ_JAUBTR010000026.1:1584-95468 GCF_036705045.1 Microcoleus sp. BR0-C5 | reverse complement strand
CTCCCGTTCGACCTTGTAACAGGCTGGTCAGTTTTGACTTGCACGCTCGGTTTACTCTCCCAGATAATTAAGCCTTTTTTAGGCATTGGTGTAATCATACTGCCCACAATGTTAATCAGTCAAGTTAAGTATGACTAAGTTTAGTAAAGTTTTGGGGAATTTAGTCCATCTCTTAGGATATAACAAACCGGGTTTCTTGCTGCGGGTTTTACCTAAAAGCCTAGATTTGTGGTCAAGAAATTGGTTTTTTTGGTCGCCAGTGCCCATTTTTCGCAGAAACCGTTGTTTGTGCGTAATCTCACTTCTGAGTGCCCCGGAATTGTATAGCAGAAGTCCGATGGAAGTCGGAAGAAGGAAGAAGGAAGAAGCAATAGAATCAATCGTTTCAGCCATTAACAACGTCCTAACCGTCTTGGCGGTTGCTATAAAATCGAGTCAACAGTCAACAGTCAACTGGCCCTACTCCATATCACTGCAAAGTGCTGGGCCCACGAGCGTTTAGCCGATCGAAAACGTATCGGGAAATGGCCGGAAATGTTGTTTCGTCCTTGGCATAAGCCGGATCATCTGCGAAAACAACTAAGATATAAATCGCGCGATCGTCTAAAGTTCTAACAAATGCCGCTTCACTGCGGGATTTGGAAGTATAGCCAACTTTGGAACCAAAATAAATATTAGTTGGTAAAGATTCGCCGAGAAATCCTTTTATCGAATTGCTAGGGTCATTTTTCCATGCCTTGGGGTCTAAGTCTCTAGTCAGCAAGTAAGCCATTTTACGGCTGGCGACGCTGGAAACTGCTTGCCTAGTATAGATTTCATATATTAATCTGGCTGCTTGGTCGGTAGTTACTTGATTGCGAATCGGCACAGAAGCATCGCCCCGCAATTGCAAGTCGCGACCGATTGGTCCTTCTTGTCTTAAATAGTATATGGGATAATTTTTGGTGCTTATACGAAGATCATTGTAGCCTGCTGACTGGAAAAATGTGTTAATTTGAGTGCGCTTTTTCAGCCAGGTTTGCAACTCTTCTCCTGCGAGCCGTCCGCCGGATTTTGTATCTGTGATTTTGTCTAAAAGTCGGCTGGCAGCATCGTTGTTGGAGATGCGAATCATTTGCTCTAGGTCGTTTTTAAAGGCAGATTCTCTTTGCGTAATGATGCCTTTTTCTAGGGCGGAGTAAAACGCTGCCATCCAAAATAACTTGGCAACGCTAGCGGGAAATCGGAGAGTTTGATTTTGATATCCGGCAAAGGTGTGACTTTTGGAATTGCTGACATCAAATAAGGTAATTGATAGCCGTTCTGCGGGCATTCCTTTGGTGGTTGCAATCTTCACCGCTTCATCAACAATCCCTTGCAATTCTTGAGAGTAAACTGGATTGGGAGGTGTTTTTATGTTGTAGCTAAAGGTAGGCTCGCTTTGACGATCGGCTAAATTTTCCGATGGTTCAATTGTCGGAGGCGAGAGTGTTTCTTGAGGCGAGACGGCCTGTTGAGCCAAAATGACTGGCGGTTCTGGGGCGCGGCGAATTCTGAACGGTATTGTGACAATCCAACCGATCGCGATCGCCCCGGCAATTAAACACAGGATGTTACGGTATTTTAAGCGAGAAAATTTCGTCCTGACTCGACGACGGGATTGAACAGGAGGCTGGCTGCTTTGGCGTCGTGGCCCGATTGGGCCTAGGGGCTCGATGGGGCGTCGGGCGGGAATTGGGCGGGGGCGGCGTCGGCGTTCTACTTGCATTACAGTTTTGTGCTATCAAACTCGCATGATCAGTTTATAATAGGGCGGCATCTAAATGACAAGTGTATCGATCTAGTCCGCTGTTGCCAATTTTATCTGTCTACTAGGCTGATTGAGACTTCTAGTAATTGTAAAATTTTCAGGATAGCACTGAGTTGAAGCAAAATCCTTTAAAAAACATGAGAAATTTTTGGAGTCTGGCTGTTTTGGGATTTGCGATCGTCGGCGTGAATAATTCTTTGATACCTGATGTTTGGGCATTTCAGTCTCAATCTGCTACGGGATATGTTGTCGATCGACAAACAGCAGGACAGGGCGCGGATGTAGCGTTTTCGTTGACGGGAGAAAGCGAAAATCTGGAAATAACAAACAAGCAAACTGTTTCCAGTTTTCCGAGTATGTTGTGGGACTTCAACAATTTAGCGGAAATTTCCTATTCCGAATTGCTGAAAGTGCTTGCGAGACGATCGGACTCCAATAATACCGAGAGAGAAAACGTTGCACAGCCTGAAGACATAGCACGTTTTGAAAAGGTTGTACAGTATGCAAAACAACAAAATTTGCACGATCGCTTGATCGGAGAAATCGTCCAGGCTATCGCCGATAATTTCCAAGGATTGCCCTACGCCGCGGGTTTGCTGGACAAATCCGGCGAAGAAAAGTTGATTGTAACTTTGAATAAATTTGATTGCGTTTTATTTGTAGAAACCGTTTTGGCGATCGCCAGGGGCGTAGCAGTACAAGATTACGAGTATCAAAATTTTGTAAATCGTATAGAAGAACAGCGGTATTTAAACGGTAAAATCAACGGTTATTGCAGCAGATTGCACTATTTTTCCGAATGGATTAACGACAATCAAAAACGGCAAAATGTGGAAAATATTACCGCTGAATTAGGGGGAGTCCCCATGAATAAAACACTAAATTTCATGAGCCAGCACCGCAGCAGTTACCCGCAAATGGTCAAAGACGAAGCAACTTATCAGTGCATTGTCAGCCAAGAAGCAGACTTAGCCAAAACTACTGTTAATTACATCCCCACAAATCAGATAAAAAGTGTTTATTCTCAGTTAAAACCGGGGGATATTATAGCGGTAGCCACGGATGTTAAAGGATTGGATGTCACCCACACAGGTTTAGTCTACCGCAATGCTGACGGCAATATGGGTTTAATTCACGCTTCGCCGGCTGGGGAGGTGACAGTTGCTTACGACTTGCACAGATATATTAGCAGAGTCGAAAGTGCGATCGGGATTGTAGTCGCTAGGGCGAAAAAACCTCATTAAATTAGTTTGTACTCCTAGCGTATATCAGCTTGCATTATTTTATATCAAAATTTAAATTTTCTGTGCTGACCAGGAATTTCTTGATGGTACCCGCCACGTGATTTATCCGTGGAATCAATCCCAAATCGAAAATCGAAAATCCTCAAGCCCGCATTTATCCGTGGGGTCGCCTCTAAAATCTAAAATCTAAAATCTAAAATCTAAAATCGATTGACGCACCCTACAAACTCTGTTGTGGGGTGGGCTTCTAGCCCGCCCGGAATATACAAATTAAATGCACAACAGTTTATTGAACAATTTCGCTGCGGGATACCTTACTCTTTCTAGTAGGATTTGGCGTTAATTCCGGTGGCGAAACTTGAACACTTCCCCACTCATTCAAAAAGCTTTTCAGCAAAACCTCTTGCTGAGTGCGAAATGTCTCGACATTTGCCCCTCCATTCATAATCACAAACCACACAGTTTCTTGTTTTTGAGTTGGCAGGGCTCCGCCCAAAGCGCTAACATTATCCAACGTGCCAGATTTGACTACTGCTAATTGGGGAAGCGCCCGTTCTGCCAGTATTCCTTCATCTTTCCCAACTACAGTTAAGAGATCAGCAACTGTCATGCTGTAAGGTTCAAGATAGCGTTCTAAAGCTAGAAATAACGCGCAAGCAGCCCGTGGAGAAATGAGATTTTCTTCGCTCAATCCCGAACCGTTGACGAGTTGAATTTCTGCGGGCGGAACTCCGGTTGCTGCTGCGGCTTTTTGCGCGACTGTTTTAGCGCCGCCGACAGTATCAGCTAGCATATCTGCCATGAGATTGTTGCTGTACTGATTCATTTTTTTGATCAGTTCAGCCAGGGGCAAAGAATAATGTTTGACTAAAGGCTGCACGTCATTGGGAGATGCTGGCAAAACTTGTACAGTACCCTCAATTGCTATTTGGGGTTTTGGCGTATTGGGAGGCAGGGTTTGATACTGGGCGGCGGCTTCGCTGGGCCAGATTTGACTGTTCAATCCTTGTTTGAGCAATTCTCCAGATTTGAGGGGATCAAGTTCAAAGTTCATGTAAAACTTATCGACAATTATCAAATTGCCAGTGACTCGCTTGATGCCTTTTTGATTTAAGGCGTTACCAAGGGCGATCGCCTCTTCCCAAACAAACAACGGATCTTCGCTTCCGCCAACAATTAAATCGCCTTTTAATACGCCGTTTTCAATTTTTCCCGTTGTACCAATTAAGGTAATAAATTGATGTTCCGGCCCGAATTGTTGCAGGGCTACGAGAGATGTTGCTACTTTGGTAATAGAAGCGGCTGACAGAGGAACTGTACCTTGATGATTGGCTAGCAAAGTATTGCCAGATTGCATCCAGACGCCTTGGTTTTCTTTGGCAAAACCTTGGGCAGCCAACCCGTTGAGATATTGCTGGATTTTGGTATTTGTGGGGGTTTCGGGGTTGGTAGCAGAGACTATTAAGGGTAAGGGCTTCGGCTGACTTGGTTTAACTGGCGGCGGGGAAGATTCAGCTACAGGAGAGGGAGATGCAAGTTGAGGTGATTCAGTAGCGGCGCATCCGGCAATAATTGTGAGAAGGGCGATCGAACTCGCAGCAGTCAAGTAGCGGTTTTTCAGCATTACGTTAATTTTTTTCATCAAATGTACGATCGTCTGTTCGGCACGCCCGATGGAAAGTTTAGCACTAGCCCGCGCGTTTTGGAGCATCCGCATCTGCGTTACCAGAATTGCGAACCGCTAACATTAGCTATCTCCTTCTCCATCTTTCTTCGTGCTCTACCTACGGGAACGGCTTCGCCGAACGCGCCTTCGTGGTTCGTTAAATAGATATTGTTTAAATACTGCGGGATTTTATACCAATAGCCCGGACTGTTTTTAGTTCGTAATCTGAAACCCTGAATTTTCGTTGGTAGCTCACATCTTGGATTATTCTCAAGAACAGGCAAGATGCCTGTTCCACAACAAGTGCAATTTCTTGTGGGGAGTAGGGGTTGGGCAGGAGAGCCCGCCCATAAAAAGCTTATTGAAAATGGTGCCAAATGTCAGTTGGTAGTTCGATTGCCGAATCGCCTTGAAATCCTTATTCTACGGTTGGCACTCAACAACTGTCCGAAGTATTCTTATACCAGTTCAAAAAAAAATGCAATTCTAGGCAACCTCCAAACCTTTATCTCATAAGTCATTCCCAAATCTAAAATCTAAAATCTAAAATCTAAAATAGAATGATCTTCAGCGCCTGGGGCCTTCACCCCAGGCCGATCGCTCTCACAAATTTAAGGGTAAACTGGTTTATCCAGCCATACTCCCTATACTCAGCGGCACCATTTCGCCGTGCATTGTCAGGCCTAATAACATCGGGCCGCCCGGTCGAATCAACTCTCCTGTAAGCGCGCAGCGTTCCTCCTGCTGTGCTGTGGCATTAATGCTGGCTCGAATATCCGATCGAGAAAACATCTGCCGATACTCTCCAGACTTCTGCTGCACGTAATTCCAGAGCAAATCTCGAATCAAAGCTTGATAGCCTTGATTGCCTGCGAGCTCTTTAAGTCTCTCCTTGAGCTCTCTTTCGAGTCGAATGCTGGTGACTTCCATTTCGGTGGTTGAGGTTCTAGGTAGGGTATGCATAATTTTTTCTCCGTGACGGGTGGACATATGTGTAATATCAGTGTAGTATGTTTAAAGCTAGATTTAAAGGTCTCTTACCACTTTCTGCCGACTTTGAAATTTCTCCCCACCTACTCCACCTATCAACTGAAGTGCGATCGCCCCACGGGTTGCTCCGAGTCGTTACGGCACGTCTTTAGCACGGGTTTGGCGACTGTCGCAGCGACCTCGTGGGCGGACCAGGGCCTAAATAAACACGGTTATAGTGGATTAGGACAAATAGCAGAAATTAATTACAACGAGGTAGACCGGCACGGTCTGCAAGTGGCACAGCCAGATCGAGAGACGCGAAGCGGGAGGTACAGCTAAACAACTGTACCAAGACAGGATGAAAATTTGCATGAAAGCAGTTTTTCTGGCCCCCGCTTCTAAGTAAGAGAAGCGGGGGCATTTGATTGGATATTTGATAAATTCGATCGGCTTGGGGAACTGGCAAAAAATCAGATGTAGCCAATGCTGACGAAGCAACCAAAATTCAAAATCGACAATCTAAAATTCACAATCTAAAATCTAAAATCCAAATGAGGAGGAGCAAGCCGTGACCGTAGTAACTGATGTATTGAGGCAATCTGTGGTGGTATTTTCTCAGAATTACCTACCAATGAGCCGTGTCAACATCAAACGGGCGATCGTACTGTTGGTAACAGGCAAGGCTGAACCTCTTGATTTTAGCATTGGCAACGGCTGGCTGGTGCGATCGCCCAGCACCAGCATCCACGTACCCGAACAAATCCGCTTGACTTTTGGTAACAGGGAACGCCTGTGGAAAGTGCCCCCGGTTAATCGCCGGGAAGTTCTGCGCCGCGATGCTCATTCTTGCCAATACTGCGGTAGCAATCGGCATTTGACGCTGGATCACGTGATGCCTCGATCGAAGGGCGGCCCGCATACTTGGGACAACGTGGTGACTGCTTGCGAACGGTGCAACTCTCGTAAGGGCGATCGAACTCCCACAGAAGCTGGAATGTCTCTGCGAACTAAGCCGAAGGCCCCCATACACCCCACTGTTGCTTTTGCGGAACTGTTTTGGCACGAATATCAAATTGGGGAATAGGGAATGGGAAGAATTTTAGATTTTAGATTTTAGATTTTAGATTTTAAATTGATGCGTAATGCTCGTCTAAAATCTCCCCTAACTCTCAATTCCCAATTCCCGATTACCAATTTTCAATTATCAATTTTCAACTTTCAATTCCAAATTTAGGGCTGTCAATATGCTGAAGTTGACTTATACTGAAACGGGCTTTAACCTCGAGCGTTTGGCTCAATCTCCCGAACAGTTAGTGGCGCTGCGAGTTGTCCTGGCTATGCGAGTTGGTCAAAGCATCAGCGTCGAACCGAGCACTGCGGCATTTTTGCTGCCCGCGAATTTGCCAGCGCTGTCTCTGTTGGAATCTGAGGCGCGCCGAAACGACAACGATGCGATCGAGCTTTGTGTGGCTGATGCTGACTTTGTAGAAGTGACTCTGCGCGGTACGTGGATTTCTGAGGCGTCTGAGGGGGCTGACGGCGTGTTTGCGACTGTTTTGGGCGATCGGGCAGAGCTCTTGCTGCTCAAACTCTGGCTCGAAACTCAGGCTGCTGCGGAGGTTGTCGGGGAAGTCGGCGATTAATATCGGATGTGGAAGGAAGAGGGAAGAGGGAAGATTTCTCTCTTTCCCCCTCTCTTCTTAAGGCGTATAAATTATGTTAAAGTAAATTCCATTATCTTGCAGATTCTCGCCCCGATCGCTAATTCTCACCAAAGGAAAAGCGTAATCTACCCGCAGATTCACCCGCTGTATCGGTTCCCAGATTACCCCCAAACCCAAACCTGCTAAAAATGTCTGATTGGTTAATGTATTAGGATTGTTAGCAACGTTCCACACCGTACCCGCATCCAAAAATGGAGCTAATTGTAGTTTAGGATTTCCCGAAGCATCGCGCTGCAAAGTAATCCGATCTTCGATGGAAACTCTGAAGCCGTTATCGCCAGAACGGACATTTTGGCGGTAGCCGCGCAAAGATTGCCCGCCACCAATTACAAATTGCTGGGAAGGCAACAAACTATTAGCTGACAACTGCAAGTCTGCCTGCAAAATTAATAAATGTTTGTCATTCAATCGCTGTACTCGCTGCAATTGACCCAGCCAACTAAAAAATTGTCCGTCAGGATCTGAACCTTCGTTTTGAGTAGCATCAAACAAGCTAGTGCCGATCGTAAATTGCGATCGCACGGCCCAAGCACCCTGCGGGTCGCGCCGAATGTAGTCCTGTCCCAGCTTAATTGCGCTCGTAGTGGTGACACCATTGGAGTCCGGGCCGATGCCAAAAGGATACGGTTCGCCGGTGAGAAAAGTTCTGCCTGTTTGATACGTAAAACCGGCAGACAAGGCAAATTCTTCGATCGGCGTTCTCCGCAGCGGTTGGCGGTAACTAACTTCAAATAAATGCGATTTTCCCGAAATGTCCAAACTGTTATAAGGTGCTTGTACGATACTGTTGCGGTTCGGTGCCGCCCTCAATTGCAAAGTGCCGTTCATCGCATTTAGCGGCACGCGATAGCTGAAATCAAACACATCTGAATCGCCGAGCGAGCGGTAATAAGCCGCCGCAAGTTCGTCGCCATTTCCTGTTATATTGCGGTGCCGCAAACTAACTCCCAATCTTTCGGAACCGACACTGGGAGGCGAGTAATTGTCAAAGCTGAAAGTAGGTTGAAATGGATTAGCTTCCAAGACTCGGACGATCAGAATGCTCTCGCCTTCATTATCCCCAGCCCGCAGACTGGCTTCTACATTGTCAAATAAAGGATCGACTCGCAGCAACCGGAGTTGGTCTTCTAATGAAGCTGTGCTTAAAGGCATTCCGGCACCGAGTCGAATCCGGCTACGGATGTAACTTGGATGCAATCTTTTAGTTCCTTCTACCTCAATTCGGGCTAGCTTGCCTTCAATCACTTGAATTTGGACTACCCCTGCGGTGATAGTTTGGGGTGGCAAGACTGCTCTCGAAGTGATGTAGCCACGATTGAGGTAAATTTCGGTAATTTTGTCAGCGATTTGTTTGAGCTGTTCTAGGGTGGTAGAACGGCCTTCTAAGGGGTTGACTAAGGCATTAATTTCATCTTGGCTTAAAATTGTGCTGCCAACTACTTGAATTTTCTGCACCTCAATTGGTGTATTCGGCAGGGTTGGGGGAACTGGCGACGAGGGCCCCGGCGCTACTGTTGGCGGTACTTGGGGAGGTTCTGGGGAAGGCTGCGGGGCGGGTTGCAGAAATCGATCGCGATTTGGATCTGGCTGAGTCGGCGGCGACGGTAACAGCGGATCTTGTAACCGCTCGCGGTTTAAGTCGGGCGGGAGGTTTCCCGGTGGCGTCTGTGGGTTCTGGGCTAAAAAATTACAATCTAGCTGGTTCTGACATTGGGGATCGTTGTCAACCAGATTTTTTGCTACGGGCAAGATGCCCGTACCACAATCAATCAAACTGCTTGTGGAACAGGCAGCTTGGCTGTTCTCGGCGGGGTTCGATTGTGTTTCTGGTTCGGGGTTTGTCTCGATCGAATCGGGAAGCTGATTTAAGTTTGTTGCTGTTTCATCCTGCTTGATTTCCAGTTTTTGCAGTGCTAATACTTGATTGCCCGTATCTGCTGAGTTGTCAGCGGCGACGGGCAACTGAGAAATATCCTTGGTTTGGGATATAGCTTTATTGGCATAAAAGCAAGCCATCGGGAGCGCAGTTAGAAGTGAAATTCCCAACCGAAATAGTGCAATATTTGCATTCGGGCGCATAATTAATAATTTCTCTAAAATAAGTTTGTCGGCTGCTTGACTATGCCAGTTTATCATTTAGTATTAGGCGAAATTTGACAATCAAAATCTCCACAGTCCGGCTTTCAAGCAGCCAGAAGTCCGAACTGCGGATCAGTACAAAAATTTTAATTTATTTAGGACGATCGACCAAACAACCCCCAACAGGCAAAAATCATCTGTGGCGCTGCCAAATACCGCCCTCGAAACCGAGTTTTTCGTACTTGCTGCACCCGTCCTACCATTTTAGATTTTAGATTTTAGATTTTAGATTTTAGATTTGGCAATGACTTATGGCTATCAGGGTTTGGGACACGGGCCTACCGTTGCATTCTTTGCGTGAAACTGGTGTTGAATTATTTTCTTGTGATAGGTGTTAACTCACTTGCGACTAATGGTTCTTGGGCTATTTTGCCGAGTTCGACTGAGTTCAACACTGCTGACCACTTGAGCGCTAAACTGGCATCGCTGGGAGACTGGAGACGCAATTGAGCTAGAGTTGCCAGGTACTCGTACCAGAGATTTTGTTGGGCGAAGATGCTGAGCTTGGTGAGGTCGGACGATCGATCCAACTCTGTTTTCACGGTTGGGGCGACTGCTGTGCGGTTGATCCACCCGGAAACGAGAACATCATCTGTTGTATTTTTTGGGTTGCATTTGATAGTAAAGTACCATTGATAGTTTTTGCCAACTTCTAGGGCTGGCGAGTTTTCATCGGAGCCGAGGCTGACGCTAACTACACCTGCACGGCTAGTTACCATGCGAAAACTTTTTTTGTATAGTGTTTTGTCCCTTTCGTCTGCTAACTCAAACTGAACTGTTTTGTCGAGGGCGACGGGAAGGTAGTAGAAAAATGTTGGCTTTGCTGATATGGTTTGCCCCATAGTTGATTGGGGAATCAAGGCAGTTAAGGCAGTTGTGGCCGTGGGGCATTCTAAGCCGCGGGTTCCTCCCCCTTCCCGCCTTCCGGGTACTCCGTCCTCCGGCGGTTGAAAGCTATTCCACGCGGCTCCCAATTGCTGGCTGTTCGGTCTGCTTCCGCTTACTTGGGCGGGTTGAACTGTTTGCCAGTTGAGGGGTAGCTGCGGTGGTGAGGCGCGCTGGACAATGTTTGCGGGGCTGTTGAGAGCCTCTGCAGGTATTAAAAAACTACCGGCGGCAACTGCCTCTAAAGACAGAATTAAGGAAAGAGCACCGATATTTAGAGCAGACTTCAAAGCCATGACGAACCTGCCTTCTGATGAACCTAGGAACTTTATCGCACGGTTTTATTCTATCCAAGGTTTTGACGGATATAGTAATCTGTTGTACTTAATTTATATCTTCAGGCAGATACGATTATTTGGGTCGCTCTGTTCAACATAGAATTCTCTGTCGCGTTTGTCAGTGGTAGCTTAGTAGTTATACTTACTTCCATTCACTGCAGCAGGTTGGGTTGATCTTGTTAAACCCAACTTTGACAAAGACTAATATTCGGGGTCTTTTAACTCTAGCAAGAGGCTACAACGGGTCTTTTCGTAAAAACACCTCGTTGATGCGTCAGTCCTGGATATCAGGAAACTCGGCAATTTTGCTGGTGAACCTCAAGCGATCGGCTACAAGTTACAAATCAGGTTTTCTGTACAATACCGGCAAGAAATTTAGCATGAATCTCGATTCACCTGTTCTCTCGGACAAACAGCCTTCGGGGCTGCGGATGGTAAGACCCATCGGAGTCTTGGCACTGCACGGCATTGCTTTTTTAGGAAATAGGTTGTTCGCTGTCGATCGCGCCGAAGGGCTGCTAT
The DNA here is from genome assembly GCF_036705045.1 of Microcoleus sp. BR0-C5. NCBI lineage: Bacteria > Bacillati > Cyanobacteriota > Cyanophyceae > Oscillatoriales > Microcoleaceae > Microcoleus > Microcoleus sp. BR0-C5. The sequence goes on along the minus strand of NZ_JAUBTR010000026.1, from coordinate 84,189 downwards.
TGGAGATCGATCGAGAAAGTGACAACACTACTGTTTTGAATCCTTATCAAACGGCTAAGTTTGCCGGCGCAACGGGGCTGGCTATTTCGGAAGATACTCTCTGGTTTGCGCGGGATGAGGATATTTGTTGCTGTCGGGGCGCAATTCTGGACGGGGCGATAACTGAACTCAAACCGGAACATTTTGTTTCACTTTCTTATCCTGCTGACGGGATTGCTGTTTGGAAATCTACGCTTTATGTGACTTGCCAGAGATTGGGCTATATTCTGGTTTTTGACCTGAAAACTGGTAGAGAAATTACTCGGTTTTACGCTCCCGGTATTGGGGTAGAAAATATCACAGTCCGGGATGAGGAAATTTGGGTTTGCGACAAGACTGAGCAAACTGTTTACTGTTTGGAACGGGGAACTGGGGAGATTAAATTTAGCGTTTTGACTCCCTTTGAGTCGCCTTCGGGTTTGGCTTTTCACAAGGATTCCGAAACGGGGGAGGAGGTTCTGTACGTGGCTTATGCCGGGGATGAACTTTACATCCGGGATGACCCGAATTCGGAAGATCCTTTTCAGTTGACGAAGCGCGATCGCACTTTTATTCACCCTTTGTCTTTTCACTACAATGAAGCCGAGCGCTACGCTCTGTCAAACGGTTTTTTGATGGAAATGTCTTATGTGGAGGAACTGTCTCCCCTCGATGAGGTAGAAATCGAAAATTTGGAGTGGCGGATTGCTTTGCCTTCGCAAACTCACCGACAAAAGGTCAGGAAAATTACGCCGATTGGAATGCCTTTTACTGAGGAAATTCAGGAAGGAGAACGGGTGGCGGTGTTTAAGTTTGATCGGCTGCACCTTGGGGAACGCCGAATTTTTGGCTGGAAGGCTTTGTTAGAAGTTCGATCGATTAAGTATCAGTTGTCGCCTCGGGATGTCGAAAAGGCTCCGAAGCTGTCGCCGGAGTTCGCAGCTAAGTATTTGGTGGATAATGACAATTTGGCGATGGATACGGAGATTGTGCGATCTGCTGCTGTGGCTGCCATTGGCTCGGAAACTAACATTCTCAGGCAATTGTTGAGCATTCGTAATTTTGTTTACGATCAACTTTCTTACGGAATTAGGCCTCACATTGACACTCCCGATATTGTGCTGCGCCGTGGTATCGGTTCCTGCGGCGAATACGTGGGACTTTTGTTAGCTTTGGCTAGGTTAAACGGGATTGCTTGCCGCACGATCGGCCGCTATAAGTGTCCGGCTTTTGGTGACAGAAAAGGTGTGTCGCTGGAGCCGGATTTCAATCACGTTTGGCTGGAATTTTACATTCCAGGTTTTGGCTGGGTGCCGATGGAATCTAATCCTGATGATATTCAAGACAGAGGCCCTTATCCGTTGCGATTTTTTATGGGTTTGGCTTGGTATCACGTAGAAATTGGCAAGGGAATCCGGTTTCAAGGTCTCACCAGCGGCGGTCTTCCTTTAAACAAGGAGGATGTTTCCGTGGGGAGTCTGGCAATTAATCATGTGAGGTTTACCATTTTGGAAGAGTTGCCCGCAGTGTGAAGGGAGTGTTAACAGTTAACAGTTAGCCGTCAAAATTAAACTGTTAATTGTTAACATTTTTCATCTAAAATCGAAAGTATAAAATGTAAAATCAGAGGAAGAGGGGTTGTGGAATTTTCGATTGCTAATTTTCTCGTTTTAGTGGCCTTTGTACTACTGCTGACGGTGACTGGCGGGGTTGCTTATTTGACGGCGGTTGAGTGGCGCGATCGCAGGCGGTTAGATAAGGCTAAACGGAAAAAAAAGTAGCTCTTTGCTGTTGACAAATTGCATCTTTTATGATAAAAAACAATGCGACCTGGTGTGGTCGCCTTGTTTTTTTGAATGTGAACCGCAGATTAACGTATAAGCCCAGAGGATATTTTTTCTACTTTATTTTGTTTTTCTTACCTGCACCTATTGTAGGGGGTATACCTCGCAAAATATTGCCTAAATCATTATTTGTGCGACTATATTCAAAATTATTTTTCTTAAACACCTTAGATAACTTATTTTGATACTCCTGATGTTCGTGGGGTACAGAACCAGCAGACCCATAAATGAACGCTTTTGGTTTATAAATAGAATTTAGATGTAATTTGAAACTGGTGTAAGTATTAATTACTTGATCTGTTGCATGACCTAAATCACTAATATTATCTTTTAATTCTACAAAACAGATGACGCGCTCCTTCTCTTTAGCGTAAAAAACTATCAGATCGCAAATTGTTTGACCTGTTTGTTTTCCCCATAAAAATTCACGCAACTTACAATCAGGATTTGATTGATCATCAATGTTAAAAAAAAGTATCGTTTCACCCGGTTTGGGTTCTACTTTTACTGAAGCTTTTTTTTCTTTAAAAGAGGTTTGACCGGGAAGTAAACAAGGGGATAAAAGCAAAATTTCAAAAGGCAGCAAAGTATCAAAAGTATCAGAAGCCATCAACTATCTCTCAATCTTTTACTTTTAGTAAACTAGCATAAATTTGAGAAACATCATCAGACACTTTGCCAAAAGTTTCCCAATTTATTGTACCTTCTTCACTGATAATGTTTTTGGCTGTTCCATCTTCAAACAAATAGACTGAAACTTTTTCTTGAGAAATAAAAGCCTCTTTTCGCTCTAAATAAAACATTTTTTTAATGCTATCCGGCTCTTCATGCTTAGCGGCTTGCATCAGATTAGCAAGATGGTCAACAATGTACGGACTATGGGTTGTAATTAAGACGTGCAGCCCAGCATTAACTAACATTGCTAAGAATTCAGCAATTTCCACTTGAGCTGCTGGGTGTAAGTTCATTTCGGGTTCGTCAATTATCAGCAACTCATTGGGTTCTACTAAATAGCGCAAACAGAGAACTAATGGAGCTAGTTCTTTTACCATTGAGGAAACAATCGGCATCTCTAACTTGGTGTTTTCTTTAGGTTGAAAAAGTAGTTCTTTTCGGAATTCGGATGTCTCAAAACCAACCGTTCCTTGTAAAATCTCCTTTTCCAAAAAATTAGCCAACTTGACATATTCCCCTAGCTGCAGATTTTCCTTTATTTCCTCTTCTCTGTCTTTTTTTTGATAACTAGCTAAAATCATCTCTAAAAAACGCTTTACTGGTTCAACTAAAGGCGTCCCTCTTTGTTCAAGTTCAGATTTATCTGTGTCTGTTAAAAGTTCTTCACTTATAACTTCTCGACGTTTAAAAGAGCTAAATGGAAAAGTTATAAAAGTCGTTCTTTCAGTAGGAAATGTATATACATAAGCATAAAACTCTCTGTGGAGAAGCTGGAAAATTTCCCTAACCAGGAATTGCTTGATCACTTTTTCAGGGAGCTTTTTTAAAATATCTCCTTCTGCATAAAAGTATAGTATATTATTTCCTGTTTCTTTAACAGCATTTAGTAACCCTAAAGAAATGTTTCTCTGTACTGAAGCTGCTTTTATCTTTTTCAAAAACTCTGCCTTTGTTTCTGCTAAATTTAAATGTACTTTCAAATCATTAAATTTTGCTCTATCGGTAGCCATAAACGATCGCATCCAGTTTGGAGCTAAACGAGCCACCTCATTAATATAAGTTTCGGCATATTCATTAGCAAATTGAACAGCGTCAATTTGTGCATTACCTTCCTCAAAAAGTTGCTGAAGTGCGCTATCTAAGGTTGGATATCCTTGTTGGGTGTTACCGTCAAGATAAGCTTTCAAGTAATGTCCGTATCCCTGCTGCCCAAAGATAGCTGACAAAGTGTATGCAGCCCAAGTTTTGCCTTCACCATTACCACCAATAAAAACTGTTAAAGGCTTCAAATCAATTTCAGCTTTTTTAATAACACCTAAGTTTCTAATTTTTACTTTCATTGAATATTTTCCTATTGATACACTATCAGATCGAGGGTACGATCGGCAGTGAGTTTTATTTATGTTTAGTTACTCAACTCATTCTACCAGGATTCGTCATTTATGCTCAAAATTAACATAAAGGAGAAATGCGACGCGATCGCGCCGCATTTCCCAACATCAGATCTAAGTCCACGCTCTGAAAAATGTATTTTCTTGCCAAGCGGCGGCGGTGCGTTTTTCAAGTGCTGCCATTTCTGTTTTGTTCAGGGGTTTGAATGCTTGGGCGACTTTGAAGTTTTCTTCTAATTGCTTTACTGAGTCGGCGGCGATGACGCAGCAGTGCACGCCGGGAAGTGAAAGGGTGTAGCCCATTGCTTGGTGCATTCCATCTAAAACACCGTTCTGAAATAATTTGCCGTAAGCTGGTATTTTCATGGCTATGACGCCGATATTTTTGGCTTTGGCGACTGGTAAAGCGCTGGTAACAAACGAGCGCGGGTGATGTTTTTCGGCGGCGTTGAGGCAGATTAATGTTGTGTCAAAAGGATAGCGCTGCAAGCCTGCAGCAATGATGGCTGGTTCGTGGTGTCCGGTGATGCCGGAAAAACGAATTATTTTTTGCTGTTTGGCTTCTTCGATCGCCTTTATTGCTCCTTTAGCACTGAAAATTTGGTCTAATTCGGCTTGGAATGAGACGTGGTGGAGTTGCCACAAGTCTAGTCGATCGGTTTTCAATCTTTTGAGCGATTGTTCTAAGTCTCTCCACGCGCCATCTCTGTCTCTGGCGGAGGTTTTTGTGGCTAGGAATAGGCGCGATCGATATTTGGGCAAAACTTTGCCTAAGTTTTCTTCGCTTGGCCCGTACTCGGCCGCCGTGTCAAAATAGCGAATGCCTAGTTCGATCGCGCGTTCAATTTGTACCGCCGCTTCTGCTTCTCTGCCCTTCTGCGACAGCGGTGTTTGTCCGCCTCCCCCCAAACCGAAAATCGGCACTTTCACGCCGGTGTTGCCTAACAGTCGTTCTGGCATTTTTACTGGGGCGGCCGCCTGGTTATTGGGTGCGGCTGCGATTTCCCGATCCTGCTGTTCGATCGCCTTAGCGCCTGCAATGCCGCTGGCAACAGCTATACTGCTCAATATAAAATTGCGGCGAGTCTTTTTGCGGGTCATTGTTTCCGTCTCCTCAGAATATATGAGAGAAATTAACCGCGTTTGTGTTGGCACAATACATAAAATTTTACTGCAAATCAGATAATTTTCCCCCTCTCCGAGGGAGGAGAGGGCCGGGAGAAAATTATCTATGTGCCGATCAACTATTGGTCAATTATCCATGCGCGAATCAGTTCGTTTATCTGTTCTGGTACTTCGTCGTGGGGACAGTGACCAGCTTTGATAAAGTGTTCTGTTAACTGCGGATAGTGTTTGCGAAATTTAGCGCTTCTTTCTGTGGAATTCATCCACGGATCGCCTTCTCCCCACAGCATTAGCAACGGGCAGGTTAATTGACTCAGTAATACGTCAATTTTTTCGCCTTGGGGTGTTCGGAATACGGAGGCGAATACTTTGGGGGCACCGGGATCGCAGGAGGGAAGGTATATTTCTTCTACTAATTGGTCTGTGACGGCGCTTTGGTCGAGATATACTTTTTCTAGGGTTTTCCGAATTGTCGATCGCTGGCGCACGTACTGGAACAGCAGAAAACTTGCCCAATCTTGCTGAAATAAAGTTTTAGCTACCGTAGATATGGCTTTTTGCAAGGGCGGGGCTTCGGGTGCGGGCTGCGGTTCGCTGAAGGGGCCGGCGCTGTTGATTAATATGAGTCCGGCTGCTGATTCGGGGCGCTGGGCTGCTACACACAAGGCGGCGTAGCCTCCGAGGGAGTTGCCGGCTAGTACGGCGGGTCGGCCGATGATGTTGGTGATAAAATCGTGGAGTTGGTCGCGCCAGAGGTCGCCGCTGTACTGTAATTCGGGTTTTGCCGATCGCCCAAATCCCAAAAGGTCGATCGCCCACACTTCAAAGTCTTTGCTCAGCCCGCTGATATTTTTGCGCCAGTGGTCTGTCGAGGCTCCAAAACCGTGAATTAACAGCAGGGGAGGGCGTTCTGGATGCCGATCGCCGGATCGAACATAGTATACTGAATGCCCCCGCCACTGCCAGTAAGTGCCGGCTATGGGGGCTGTGGTGATGGCTGGGGTTGTTTGCATGATGTAAAGAAATAATTATTTACTTTAACTATTGTATCGCGACGTTCAGATTTATAAAGTCTCGCCAACGCGCCGGGGTTCCGCTAGCAAAGGATTCGTCAATGTGAGCGAGTTGGGATCTGGCGATCTTCCGCACTCAGAATTAATAAGTTTTGTAACGAATATTGATTTTGTGAGGGTCGCAGCAATGGGAGATGTTTTGCCCGATCGCATTTGGAAAAATAAATCGGGTTTTGGCTGCAACATACCTAGGTATGATGATTTTGCTGTTTGGTGGCAAGAGCAAGTTCTGGGCGATGCAGCTTGCCCAGTGGCTGCGAGGGTCGAACCTGATGGGCGAGGGTCAAGGGATCGACTTTTTTATAGTTATTTCCGAGCTTTTCCAGGTGGGGATCGTTTGTTCAAGAGGTGTTGACGGCTTGGGGGAGGCAGCAAACCTCAGCCTTGCGAGTTGGCAAAAGCTGAAATCAAAAATTTCGTGGCTGGAAGAAGTTATAAGTAAAATTACTGATGGTTCTCAGCAGAAGTTTCTCAGAATCGCAGAATATTTTGTGACGTTGTTTGCTGTTCTTAATTGCTTTGATACTCTAAGATAGAAGTAGAGCTGCGCCGCTCAATTAATTAGCATTTTGAATACTAGGGAGCCAACTATGCAGGGTGTGAACTTTATCCACCTGAAAGTTAGGGAGTTTTCTGAGTGATTGCTATTTCACCTCGTCCCGTCGGACGCAATTGGATTACGATTAGCTTCGCTTCTACTCTATACCTTTGTCCTATTTTGGATCTGCTCCTAGCAGAGCTTCCGGATCACTGGCAAGCGGAATTGCGGTTGGGGCTTCAAGAAGCTTTGGTAAATGCTGCTAAGCATGGAAACAAGTTAGACCCCGGTAAAACTGTTGGAGTCCGTTTTTCGATCGTCCAAAACCAATATTGGTGGGTGATATCGGATGAAGGTTCTGGCTTTAATGCCCCTTGCAGTTGTAACCTTTATACCGATGATTGCGACAGTCTCCTCGCAGAGGATGTTGCAGATGACTCTGGACTACCCCATGTGGAACAGGAATGTGGTAGGGGGTTGTTTATTCTTTACCAAATATTCGATCGGGTAGAGTGGAATTCTCAAGGTACAGAGTTACGGCTGTGCAAAGAACTTCCCAGTCGTTACCGACTGCCTCGCTTGCGCTAGAACTGCTATTTGGCAGCAGTTTTTACCTCAGCTAGATCGGGAAATTTTTTCCTTTCCGGGCTGAAGTTGCAGTGAGAATTTCAACGCTCTGGCTATTGATAGCTGATCATAATGCAAAATGTAAGTTTTGAGTTAAAAAAGTATAAATCTTTTGAACTCACAATCGCGCTGCTCGATCGGGCGGCGCGATTGTCTAAGTTTTGAGCGACTACTCAAGTCAAAACTCCCAACTCAAAACCGCCAAGGGTTACGAACAACGAAGCAATCTAATTATTTGCCGTGGGTGGGACAGGGAGGAGCAGATATCGATCGATCGAGCCATCCTGCTGCTTGGTTTAAGCGCGGGAGAGCTTCTTCGGGCTGTTTTTTGAGCAAAAATACCAAAGCGGCCGCAGCTTGCTCGCAGGCGCGCGCGGAACGGTTGGCTTTGAGGCGGTGCCAATCTTTTTCGGAGATGGCGAGGCGCGCGGCGAGAGCTTGGGCTAGTTCTACAGTGCTCAGCTCGTTGAGGTTGACAGTTTGGGTTGTTTGTGTAGTTTCAAGCATAATTGGCAATTATACGGATTTGGCTGCCGTTTCTGAATTTAAAAAATATACTGCATATAATAACAACTTAATTGGAAATCGGTTTTTTTTATTATTCTTGTCAGGTTTGCAGATCGAAATGCCTCAACAGCCGTCAGAGTTAAATCCCGAAGAGCAAGAAAGTGAGTTTGTTCAAGCGCTCGCAGCAGTTGAGCGATCGCTCGCAGCAGTCAAAGAACGGTACACTCAAATTCAGGTCGATCGACAGCGCCAATTCGAACTCGGTCATCGGCGCGAAGAAATCCGCCAGTCCAAGCGCCAAAATCCATTGCCGCAACTCAAAAAAGAATTGCGGGAAATTGAGCAAGAATTGGAAACTATCGAGTTGAATTTAGAAAGCAGCCTGTTTTCTTGGGGAAGCATAAAACAACCTTTTTGGCAAGCAGTTCGCTTTGGGGGACTCGGTATTTTAATCGGTTGGATTTTGAAATCCTATGCGGGATAGTTTTTGATTTTTTTACCGCAGAGGGCGCAGAGGGCGCAGAGGAAGAGAAAAGAGAGAAATATGGTGCAAAATAATATTAAATAAACGGGAGTGGATATGACTAATCAACGAATTGCAGCAATTTTGCGCGCAGGTGAACCCGACGACACTGTAACTATTCAAGGTTGGGTGCGTACCAAACGCGAATTAAAAGAATTTGCCTTTGTGGAAGTCAACGATGGTTCGGCGATGGCTAACTTGCAAGTAGTCATAAATTCCGATTTGCCAGATTTTGAAAATGTACTGAAACAACTGAATACAGGTGCATCTCTAGAAGTGTCGGGTGTGCTGGTAGCTTCTCCGGCAAAAGGACAGCGAATTGAGTTGAAAGCTTCACAAGTCCAAGTTTACGGCGATGCAGACCCGCAAACTTATCCGCTGCAAAAAAAGCGCCATTCCTTTGAATTTTTGCGGACAATCGCGCATTTGCGACCGCGCACAAACACCCACGGTGCTGTTTTTCGAGTCCGCAATGCTTGTTCGGCGGCGGTTCACCAATTTTTTCAAGAACGCGGTTTTTTGTGGGTTCACACTCCGATTATTGCTGCTAGCGACTGCGAAGGTGCGGGGGAAATGTTCGCCGTTACCAACTTTGATTTAAAGAATGTGCCGCGCACAGATTCGCAAGAGGTTGATTATGCTAAAGACTTTTTTGGAAAGCGCGCCTATTTAACAGTTAGCGGCCAGTTGGAAGCGGAAGTTATGGCGATGGCTTTCGGAAATGTTTACACTTTTGGCCCGACTTTTCGAGCGGAAAATTCTAATACTTCGCGGCATTTGGCTGAGTTTTGGATGATTGAACCGGAGATGGCTTTCTGCGATTTGCAGGGAAATATGGATCTGGCTGAGGCGTTTTTAAAGTACATTTTTAAATACGTTTTGGAGCAGTGCCCGGAAGATATGGAGTTTTTCAACGAGCGCATTGACAAAACGGTTTTGGCTACTGCTGAAAATATCATTAATAATCAGTTCGAGCGGATTACTTATACTGAGGCGATCGCACTTTTGGAAAAAGCCGACAAAAAGTTTGATTTTCCGGTAAGTTGGGGCTTGGATTTGCAGTCGGAACACGAGCGCTATTTGGCTGAGGATTTGTTTAAGAAGCCGACAATTGTTAGCGATTATCCAGTCGGGATTAAAGCATTTTATATGCGTTTAAACGAAGACGAGAAAACCGTGCGAGCAATGGATGTTTTGGCTCCGAATATTGGGGAAATTATCGGCGGTTCGCAGCGGGAAGAAAGGCTGGATGTGTTGGAGCGGCGCATGGAAGCCCAGGGTATGAATAAGGAGGAATTGTGGTGGTATTTGGATTTGCGCCGCTACGGTACTGTGCCTCACGCTGGGTTTGGTTTGGGATTTGAGCGGTTAGTGCAGTTTATGACTGGAATGGGGAATATTCGGGATGTGATTCCGTTTCCGAGAGCGCCTTTGAGTATTGATTTTTAGTTGAGGATTGTGCGGCAAAGAGGAGGGACACGGCATTGCCGTGTCCTTACCCGGATCAGCGACTCATAATCACAAATAAATTTAAGTCGCCGAGGGAATTGTGATATCAACAGATTGTACTTTGACCGAAGTTCCCAAACTCGATAACGGCGGTTGAATTGCCGCCGTGTTTCCCACTACTAATGTTACCAGATTCTCCGGTTTCAAGTAAGTCTTGGCTACGCGCTGCACGTCGGCAATTGTTGCTGCTTCGATGCTGCGGCGGTAGCGAAAAATGAAATCCTCGGGATAACCGTAGTATTCGTAGCGCATTAATCGCGACAAAGTTTGACTGGGATTTTCAAATTTGAAGATGAAAGAATTTAGGGTGGAATCTTTAGCAAAAGCTAATTCTGCCGGGGTAATTGGTTCGGTGCGGATACGATCGATCTCGGCGCGAATTGCCTGGATCAACGGTACTGTGGCATCTGATCGCGTTTGGCCTCCCGCGAAAAACACCCCCGGATAGTCATATCTCGGACTCCAAGCCGCGTATACTGAATAAGCTAAGCCTTGGCGCGATCGCACGTTATTAAACAAACGACCACCGAAACCGTTGAGAACCCCATTCATCACGTCCAAAGCACCGTAATCGGGACTGCTGAGCATTCCGCCCAAATGTCCCATCTGCACGTAACTTTGACTTAATTGCGGCTGATTTACCAAAAATATCCCGCCCCCATTTGCTGGCGATACCGTTGGTAGTGCAGGCACTTCTGCACTTTGACTCGGTTGCCAGTTGCCGAATTTTTGCTCGACGAGCGATCGCATTTTAGCTGTATCAAAGTCGCCAGAAATACCCAAAATCATATTCTTGGGATGGAAATATTTCTGGTAGAAACTCACCAAATCGTCGCGGGAAATATTGGCGAGGGTTTTGTATTCTACCGTGCGCGCGTAAGGACTGCGATCGCCATAAATTAATTTTTGAAACTCGCGGCCGGTAATACCGTCAGGATCGTCATTGCGGCGGGCGATCGCACCTTGAGTTTGGTTCTTCGCTAAATCCAACTTTTCCTTAGCAAATATTGGTTCCCGAATCACTTCTGCAAATAAGTCAAACACGGGTTCCAAATCTTCAGCTAAAGCACTAAAATTAGCGCTGCCCGAACTAACATCAATCCCCGTTTCTACCGAAGCTGCTCGCTGTTCTAGCAACTGATTTAATTCATCAGCCGTATGCCGGCTCGTGCCGCCAGTTCGCATCACTTCTCCCGTCAAACCTCCCAGTCCAATTTTATCGGCAGGTTCAAAGCGCTCGCCCGTGCGAAATAGCGCCGTTCCCCCAACTAGCGGGAGTTCCCTGTCTTCCATAAGATACACGCGGATGCCATTTTTTAGCTCGAAGCGAGTGTATTTAGGCAGTTTAATTTCTGGCACCGCCGGGAATGTTAATTCGTCGTAGTGTTTGGGTGCAGCCGCGAAGGAAGGTAACAAATTAAACGTGCCCAGTGAAACAGTAAAAAAGCAAAGCGATAGCAGAAATAACTTTACTTTTTTCAGTTTCAATTTAGTCCTTTTCATTCTTTCTCCAATGTTTCATAAGTTGACAATTCGAGGCAGAGCCTCGCCGATATGCGTTCCCAGGCAGAGCCTGGAAACGAGTGTTTCTTCCCTCTTCCTTCTTCCCTCTTCCGACTTCCGACTTCCATCGGACTGACATCCGTTACATCCGTTACAGAATCCGTTGCCGAACCTTCTTCTTACAGTGGCAAAAGCTTACCAATCGTGCGATTTTCCTGGCGGAAAGTTGCCTGAGCGACACGCTGAATGTCAGCGGGAGTAACAGCCGCGATCGCATCCAATTCCTTGAACAAATTTCGCCACGAACCGGTGTTTACTTGATAGTCCACCAGCGCAAATGCCATGCCCATATTTGAATTGAGCGATCGCAACAAATCGGCTCTCGCCTGAGTTTTCACGCGCTCCAATTCCAAAGCAGAAACCGGCTCTGTTTTCAGGCGCTCGATTTCCTTCCTCAAAGCGGAGGCTACTTCATCAACCGTGCGACCCGGAGCAGTTTGAGCGTAAAATAACATCAAATTCGGATACTTTTCCCCCGGATAACCACTGAAACCTTGAGCAGCCAGCGCCAATTGCTGTTGTTCTACCAAAGATTTATAGAGCCGAGAAGTGCGGCCATCGCTGAGCAAAGAACCAATCATTTCATAAATCGCATTGTCGGGATGATTCATCGCCGGTTTGTGGTATCCTTCCAAATACCAAGGTTGAGTTTTTAATTGCAGCGTGACTTCCTGAGTTTGCGTTTGGGGAGGTTCGACAATTTGCAATTCTGGAGGCGCTGGTGAAGCCTTGTAACGGCCGAAATAAATTTGAGCTAGTCGCTTCACCTCCGAAGCTTTCACGTCTCCTACCACCGCCACAGTCAGCTTGCTGGGGACGTAGTGAGTCTCGAAAAACTTCTGCACGTCGCTGCGGGTGAGGTTTTTAATGTCTTCAGTGTAGCCAATTACGGGGCGACGGTAGGGATGAACAGAGAAAGCTTTGTTGGCAAAAACTTCAACCATTTGTCCGATCGGAGAATTCTCGGTTCGCAGCCTGCGCTCTTCTAAAATTACCTGTTTTTCCTTGTAAAATTCCCGAAATACGGGTTCGAGAAATCGCTCGGATTCCAGCGACATCCACATTTCTAACTTATTAGCTGGAAGGCTGTAAAAATACATTGTGGCGTCGGTGGAAGTAGCGGCATTTAGTCCGACTCCGCCTGCTTGTTCCACTATTTTGCCCAGTTCATTGCGCTTGACAAATTGCGAAGCTTCGGCTTCAACTTTGTCAAATTCTGCTTTTAATTGGGCGACTTCTTCAGTTTTGCCGCTGGCCTTGGCTGCTTGCATTTGCTCGAAGAGTTGGTCTTGTTTTTCTAGCAGCGGCTTTTCGGCTTGGTAGTCGGTAGTGCCGATTTTTGGCGTGCCTTTGAAGGCTAAATGTTCGAGATAGTGAGCGACTCCGGTTTGGCCGTCGGGTTCGTTTGCGCCGCCGACATCGGCGTGAATCAGAAACGATGCTACGGGCGCTCTGGGTCTTTCGAGTACGATGAATTTCATGCCGTTGTCGAGCTTAAATTCGCTGACTTGGCTGATTACTCGATCGAGCGACGGTTGAACAGAGACTGCTTGGGAGCCGCTAGCGGGGTTGGGGCGGGCGAGGGCTATTTCGGGGGAAATTCCCCACCACAGCAGTACAGCGGCTAGCAGGGAGGCAATGAATCGAGTTTGGCGATCGGGCGATTCCCTAGGGGATCGCTTCGCTTCACGGGGTTTGTGGAACTGCGGGGTCATTCGATTTTAGATTTTAGATTTTAGATTTTGGATTGTCAAACAAAAAAATGTTTGTGCTCGGTGGCCAGAGATTCTTTTCTCAGGATAAAGATTTTTGGAGGCATAAGCGATCTGTTGCGCCGCAGATGTTAGGCTGATACAGCAAATCTCAAAAAGGGTCTGGGGCCCGGCGAGGAGTTTTAAGTTTGGGATAAAAGCCGCGCACAACTTAAAACTTAACATTATTTAGCCCTTCAATCCCGAACCCGTAGTTCCAAGTCGCAAATTACCGATTGCAAAGCCATGCGAATTTTTAATCAGTCTCCTCCTTCTGAAACAGAAACCAAGAAGCGGATTTTACAAGCCGCTCAGCGGTTGTTTGCCCGCAGCGGATACGACGGCACGACAACTCGCGATTTAGCAGCGGCGGCGGGGGTGGCCGAGGGTACGCTATTTCGGCATTTTGATAATAAAAAAGCGATTTTGATTGAGGTGGCGACAGAAGGATGGGTGGAGTTGCTGACGGATTTGCTGACAGAATTAAGCGAGATGGGCAGTTACAAAGCAGTGGCTCAGGTGATGCGGCGACGGATGCTGAATATCCGCGAGAATAGCGACATGATGCGGGTGTGTTTTTTGGAGGCGCAATTTCACCCGGATTTGCGCGACAGAATTCAGTTGGAAGTCATCGGAAAAATGAGCGATGTTGCTGAGGCTTTTTTTGAAACAGCGATGGAAAAAGGAGTTTATCGGAAGATGAATCCGAAGATTGTGGCTCAGGTATTTTTGGGAATGTTTGCAGTCGCGGGTTTCAGTCAAAATACGATTATGGAGCCGAATGCTTCTCCACAGGAAATGCAGGAAATGGCCGAAGGACTCGCAGATATTTTTCTGAATGGGGTTTTAGTCAAGGATGAATAATTAGGGCAACAGGGAAAAGTTGTTATGAGCAAAGTTTTGCACTATTCTATTCGGCCGCTAACGCAGGAAGACGAGCCTTTTCTGTGGCAAATGCTATATGAAGCGGCGCACATGGCAGAAGAAGGCGAATCAACGGTGCAAGCAGTTGTGAATCATCCTTTAATTGCCAAATATGTCCAGAATTGGGGACGTGCAAACGATCGGGGCTTCGCAGCCATAGAATTGAACGGCAGCCAGCCAGTAGGAGCCGCCTGGCTGCGTTTGTTTACAGAGGATGACAAGGGCTTTGGCTGGGTTGACGATACTACCCCGGAATTGGCGATCGCCGTTCTTCCAGAATACACAAATCAGGGTGTAGGAACGCAGTTGCTAGATCGTTTGTTGTCAGCAGCAAAAGTTTCTTATCGATCGGTATCCCTGAGTGTCAGAAGCTCGAATCGAGCCCTGAGTTTGTACGAGCGATCAGGATTTAAAGTAATTGATGGAAGCGAGACAATCAACCGCACAGGAGGGACATCATTCACCATGAAAGTGGATTTTGACTAAGTGAACTATTACTCTATAAATTGGTACATTTGCTGTACCCACTTCTCCCGATTATTCTGCCATTCATCCGTCACTACTTCCCAAGTTGTATTGCTTTCAAGTTCCAGCAATAGACTTGATACTTCTTCCAGCGTCGATGCTATATGACATTCTTCTACCCAACTTTCACGGAGCATTTTCCAGAGACTTTGTACCGCTTCTCGCTGATAATTTGATTCTAATTCAACTAGCAATTTGGCTAGGTGTTTTTCGTCAATTGCTGCTGACACCTCGCTCATCCAACAGTTGCGACGTTCTTTCCATTCTTCCGTCACTGCGTCCCCGTTTAGGTGGGCTTGAAACTCTAACAGTAATTGGTTTAGTTCTACCATATTAAATTTTGTCTTGTTTGCAGTTTGTGCTATTTTTGTACAAATTTTATTGATTGAGAGTGTTGGTTTTTTATAATGAGCTATGTGGCTGAGGCTTTATTTGGAAACGGCGATGGAAAAACAAGTTTATCCAAAGATGAATCCGAAAATTGTCGGTCAGGTATTTGTGGGAATGTTTGCAGTCGCGCCCTTCAGTAAAAATACGATTATGGAACCGAATCCTTCTCGGCAGCAAATACAGGAAATGGCTGAAGGACTGGCAGATATTTTAATGAATGGGGTTTTGCAGAAAAATGAATCATTAGTCATTAGTCATTAGTCATTAGTCATTAGGAAATTTTAGAGCCTGAAAACGCAATATATACAGGCTCTGACACGTCGAAACTACTCCTTAAACTTGTGCATTTGCTGTACCCATTTCTCGCGATTATGCTGCCATTCATCGGTCACCGCTTCCCAATTCGTATTGGTTTCTAGTTCCAGCAATAAACTTGATACTTCTTGAACAATTGATGATCCCAGACATTCTTCTACCCAACGGTCTCGACGCTCTTGCCACTGAATATCAACCGATTCTCCCTGCAAGTTAGATTCCAATTCAACTAGCAATTCTGCTAGATATGTCAGGTTAACTGATGCTGCCACATCGCTAACCCAACTTTCCCGGCGCTCTTTCCATTCTTTTGTCACTCCTTCCCATTTGAGGTTGCTTTCAAACTCTAACAGTAACTGATTTAGTTCTACCATCTTAAATGTTGGGTTTTTTGTAGTTTGTGCTACAATTATACCAAAATTTTCACTAAACAGAGTGTTAAGTTTTTTTTAAGATTGCGGTCGCAGTGAAACTACAGAATAGATAACTGAATAATGAACGATGAATTTACTTTAGATATGCTAGAGATTCCCAGCGGTTGGAGGCGGGGCGAAGGTGACTGGACAGGAGTGGCGGCGGCTCTTGCTAGAGGGGAAACTGTCGAAGTAATTCAAGAAGTTGGTTCTACTTTGTGGCAAAACAGTCTGCCAGAAAAACATTCTTTGTATTGGGATGGGGAAAATCTATCAACTATCAAAGCCAGAATTTGGATTAGTTTCACCCAGAGAAGATTTTCGCCGGAATCTGTTTTGCCAAAGGTTCAGTGGCATCCCAGAGTGTTGTGGGTAGGGATAGGTTGTGAACGCGGAACAGGGCGAGAATTAATCGAAACAGCGATTAAACAAGTATGCCGTGCTTATCATTTAGCGGAAAGTGCGATCGCAGGTATTGCTACAATAGATACTAAAGCAGGTGAAGTCGGCTTGCTGGAACTTTGTCAAGCCCGAAACTGGCCGTTAAAAACCTTTGCTGCTGACATTTTAAGTTCCGTAGAAGTCCCCAACCCTTCAAATATTGTAGTCAAAGAAGTCGGCACGCCCAGCGTAGCAGAAGCCGCGGCACTTTGTGCGATCGAACTAATATCTTGTACCATTCTCAAGAACAGGCAAGATGCCTGTTCCACAATTCTCAACAACAGGCAAGATGCCTGTTCCACAAATAGTGAATCTGCTTGTGGGGTGGGCATCTTGCCTGCCCGTACAATTCTCAACAACAGGCAAGATGCCTGTTCCACAATTCTCAACAACAGGCAAGATGCCTGTTCCACAAAGAGTGAATCTGCTTGTGGGGTGGGCATCCTACCCGCCCGTGAAAAGCTTTTAGTCCCTAAACAAATAATTCGCAACAAAAATCCCCCCCTTTCACAAGGAGGGGTTAGGGGGGGTTCTGCGGTAACAGTAGCCGTTGCAGTTTCCCCGATCGAGTATCTGGAATATCTGGGATAATGTACTACTGAGACAAAGTATTGGCATTCACAAATCGACCAATCAACCCAGAAACAAATGACAACACAATGGAACCCAACAAAGCCGGCCAAAAACCGTTAACCGCAAAGCCGATACTGAACGCACCCGCTAACCAGGAAGCCAGGGAAAGTGAAATTGCATTCACAACGAATAAAAACAAACCTAAAGTAATAATGGTCAAAGGCAGCGTCAGCAATGTAAGAATCGGTCTGACAACCGCGTTCACCAATCCGATAACAACAGCAGCCAGCATCGCCGCCGGAAAGCTAACCACCGCAATACCTGGTACAATGTTAGCGGTAATGACCAGCGAAACTGCAGCTACTATCCAAGTTAAGAAAAAACTTAGCATATCTTTTTGTCCATCTCCATCACTATTAATTAAGATTTTAACTGTTTAGTCGATCGACCAAAGTTCGGGATACACTACGAAATACCCACCTTGCGAGAATATCAGAATTATGAAACTCCGGCAACTAGCAGCATTCCTTTTGGCGCTAACTATCTTCATCCTGCCGCGGCCAGCGCTGGCTCAATCTAAATATTACGCTCCGCCCTTGTCCTTTAGCAACGCCGAACTGACAAGACGCGATTTTTCTGGTCAAATGCTGCGGGCCGCTGAGTTTTCTAACGCTAATATGGACTTGACTAATTTTTCTAATGCCGATTTGCGGGGAGCAATTATGAGCGCTTCGGTGATGACTGAGGCGAATTTGCACGGAGCAAATTTAACTAATGCAATGATTGATCAAGTTAAATTTACTAAGGCCGATTTAAGTGATGCAATTTTAGCGGAAACAATTTTGCTGCGTTCTACTTTTGAGGGAGCTGATATCACCGGCGCTGACTTTACTGATGCAATTATGGACGGCGCACAAATTAAAGAATTGTGTACAAAGGCAACCGGGATTAATTCTCAAACTGGGATTTCTACTCGCGATTCCTTGGGATGCCGCTGATTTATTTTATCATTCCATAATTTCAATTTCTGGAATATTGATGAGGGGGGGGCTAGAAGCCCAACCCCTACTCCCCACAAAATCAATACACAAAATAAATTTGTTTGTGGAACAGGCATCTTGCCTGTTCCGGGCTAGAAGCCCAGCCCACAATCAATAAATACACAAAATAAATTTGATGGTGGAACAGGCATCTTGCCTGTTCCTGATGCCATTGTCATCTTTTTAGGGCAGGCTAGAAGCCCAACCCCTACTCCCCACAAAATCAATACACAAAATAAATTTGGTTCTTCCTTACTTGGTATGCTAAACTAACAATTAAAGTGCCAAGTAAGGAAGAACCTGTAGTTAAAAGCATTTATATACCATCAGATTAATTTTTTTTGCGCTAGAGTTTGAATCCAAGTAAGTGCGACAGCCGTTACAGTAACAACTAAGAACGTTAGCAAAAAATAAGCATTTGGGAATATCTTCGCCCAATAATGCAAAGCAAGTATATGCCACAAATAAATCCACATCGAATTAGCGCTGACAAATACAATGGAATCTACTACAGTTTTCTCTTTAAACAATATTAAAATTTTATCAACAAAGTTGTACAAAAATGTTGAAATCCCTAAAGCGTAGGACAAATAATAAAGTCTTGGTGGATATTTAAATTCTTGCGTAGAAATAAAATTTCCTAAAGTAATAAAACTATTGAAAGAAAAAGCAACAAAGATTCCTAAGCAAAGAATAGCTATCATCAATCGTTCACGTTTATTTAGTGTGTGAAGTGCCATGCCCAGTCCAGCCAAACATCCGTAAACGATTGCGTACATAAGATAATCGTTAATCACTACGGATAACCAAGGAATGGCTATCAAATATTTTGTGAGGGTAAGAAGACTTAATTCGTACAGCAGGTATATTCCTGCAAGGATACCGAGAAAGTGAGTATTGTTAGGAAGTCGTTTGTGGAGTTGGTAAATAGCTGGTGAGACAGCAGCTACTAAAATGAACACTTTAATTATCCACACGTATCCAATACCATCAAGCAATAAGAAACTTCTAACGACTTGTCGTACTGTGAACGGAAAATGTTGCCCAGCAAAATGATATATGCCCTAAGCAGAAACAAAGAAGAATGTGAGAAAAATCCACACTGGTGGGACTAATCGCAAAACTCGCTTTTTTAGATAAGTTCCATAAGACAACGGTTTCCTTGTAAAAGAATGATAAAACAACGTACCCGAAATGATTACCATTAGCGGTACATCAAAGTTTCTTAGCTGGAATATTAACTGAGGAGGATTGCAGTGAGCAAGGATTATGCAAAAAACTCCTAGTGCCTTCAACAAATCAAGCCGGATGTCTCTATTCACTTTCTTGTCCCGTATTAAACTCCAGTATAATACCAAGTTGGCTAGCTTAGTATTGTTACTTTTTTGTTACAATTTGCTGAGCCATTGAAATCCCGTAGCGCCTTTGACTATTTGTGGGTTGTTCATCAACCAATTGCATCGTTTAACTAAAATATTCTCTAACTCGTCTAGATCGTTAAGTGGTTTAAATGTTTTTTATATCGGGGTTATCTATCAATAGTCCGGACAGTTTTCAGTCACTAGCTGCCTAGTGCGGGTTTCAGCCTTCTCAGTTAGGTCAAGTGCTAGCGGTAGAATGAGGGTTTCAGCCTCTGTCTCAAAGACTGTCCGGAGTATTGATCTATACACCAGTCAACAAATTTTTTGGCTCTTCAGTAGTTAATATGCTAAATCAACAGCTAAGCCCGGAAAGAAAGACAAATGAGGCTAGCAAAGTAGTTGGTAGAGTCATTACCGGGGTTGACAGAGGGAGCTCATTTATTATTAACTATAAGCAAAAGCTATAGCAATCCGATCTGAGTCTCACAACACAACGCCCTCTTGTCTTCCTAGACTTCTTGTATAGCAAGACTTTCAGATTTTACAGATCTAGAAAATCACTTAGGATTGCTATAGAGGGGTTAGGTGAATTGAACAGCCATGAGAACAAAAAAGGAGATAAAGTTTTTAACAAAGCTGTTGAATATAGAGGGAATAAAAGTAATCTCACATCGTCAGCATGAAGGGATTGGAATAATTTTGCAGGTGGAAGGAATCGGTAAGGAAAGTAACTGCCCACGTTGTGGAAAAAAAAGTCATAGATTACATCAAAATCATCGATACCTAGTCAAAGATTTACCTTGGGGAGAAAACTTCGTATTTTTAGAAATCAACAGACGACAGTTTAAATGTGAAAAATGTGTCAAGCCATTTAGTGAAGAGTTGGAGTTTGTCAGAAAAAGAAGAACCTATACGAAACGGCTAGGAAGAGCAATAATCCAAGAAGTGTTAGAGAACGATATCCACAGCGTAGCGAAAAAAGGGGTGGTGACAACAGAAGAAATAGAAAGGATGTTAAAAGACGCATCGAAAGAATACTTGAAAGCCAAGCCTAGCGAGGTGAAGAGATTAGGGATAGATGAAATAGCTGTAATTAAAGGAAAAGGAAATTACTGTGCAGTATTAATAGATTTAGAGAAGTCTAAGTTAATTGGGATAATGGATAGAAGGAAACAAGAAGAAATTAGGGAAGTGCTGCTCGGATGGGGTAAAGAGATATTAGAGCAAATAGAAGAAGTAAGTATAGATTTGTGGAAAGGTTACAGAAATCTAGTGAGAGACTTGATGCCAAATGCTCAGGTGGTCGCCGACAGATTTCATGTAATGGCACAAATAAATAAGGAATTAGATGCCCAAAGGAAGCGAGAGAAGAGACAGGTAGAAGATTTAATTAAAAAAGCAGAATCGTCAGAAGAGAAAGCAGACCAGGAGAAAATTTTAGAAGGATTGAAGAAAAGTAAATACGTGTTATTGAAGAACGAATCAGATCTAAATGAAGAGCAAAAAGCTAAACTCCTGCAAGTTAAAGATGTATCTTCTACTCTCAAAAGTATGCAGGAATTAAAAGAAAAAATTAGAAGGATTTTCGAGCAGTCTAATAATTGGTTTGTCGGTTTGTTGAAACTGGGAAGATGGTTGTTAGAAGCTAAAAAATATTTTCCCGATAGTCAGAACACTATTATTGGTTGGCTAGATGAGATTATTGCTTACTTCGATTATAAGACTACGAGTGGTGTTGTCGAAGGAATCAACAATAAACTCAAGTTGATTAAACGTTCTGCTTACGGGTTTAGAAACTTTGAAAACTTTCGAGTTAGATGTTTGCTTACTTGGCAGTTTGACTGTTAATTTAGCATACTAGCTACTGAAGAGCCATAAATTTGTTTGTGGAACGGGCCGGAGAGCCCGTTCCTGAAAGCTTGCTTAAACCAAATTGACTAAGGCTTTGCTTTTTTCTGAGCAGCCGCATAATGCTCACTCATTAACTGATTAACTTCTGGATTGTAAATCCGCAGATAATTCCAGTAATTCTCAAACACCGATTTCACGTATCCTTTCGTTTCAGGAAACGGAATCTTTTCCGCAAAAGCATCGGGGTCACTAAAACTAAACCTCTTCAACCAATCTGCAACTGCATTTGGCCCGGCATTATAACTCGCCACAGCTAACATCGAGTTATTCTTGTACTCGTCGTGAGTGTGATCCAAATACCACGTACCGAGTTTAACGTTGTCGTCCACATTCTCCAATGAATACTTTTTGAGGCTGATTTGTCCAGCAACCCAAGCTGCTGTTTCCGGCATTACTTGCATTAAGCCGGTAGCGCCAACTGATGATTTGATGGCGGGCATAAACCGCGATTCTTGCCGAATCAATGCTGTTACTAATACTGAATTTAGTTTGCGTTCTTGCGACCATTTGACAATGGTTTCTAAGTAAGGAAAAGGATAAAGTGCTTGCCAATAAATCGGTTGCTGTCTGAGTTCGAGGTATTGGGTTCTATCATCTGGTTTATCGCGCTGCCGCAAACTACCAACCATCCACAAACCGTCTAAATTGTCTCCGACTGCAACTCGCATTAAACCGTCGGTAAACTGTTCCGCAATACTTGGTTCTACGCGGTCGATAAATTCTATTTGCCACAGCGTCCAAGCATCTCTATCTTGACCTAATTGATAGAGCTCTTTCAACGCAGGAGAACCCGCAGTTGGTTCGGGGCGCTGAGGCGGCCGCACTACATTGGGAGACAAATCTCGAACTGTGGTAAAGTCGCCGACGGGCCAGCCGAGAAGTACGGCCGATCGCCACGCAAAATATGATTCTGGATAGCGTAAAATAGTGTAGTCAAACGCAGTCTTGGCGTCTTGTTGGCGGCCGAGTTGCTGTGCCCATTTCCCGACCCAAAATGCTGCTTCTGGAGCTTGTTCGCTGTCGGGATTGTGGGTGGTTAATTCTCTCGCCCACTGCCAAGCTGATTTTAAATCTCCGCCTTTGGCAAACTGCTGGGCGATTGTCCACCGCAATTCCCCTGCTTTATCAGAATTATTGTATTTTGTCAAGAGCAACTTCCGCGTATCTGAGGCGGATTGACCGCTGCGTGCTTTGTCGAGAAGTTGGGATTTATCTAACAAAGCTTCGGGGGCATAATTGGGAAATTTGCTAATCACTCGATCGAGCAAAACGATCGCTTCTTTCGGTTCGCTCAGCCGCGACAGCCGAATTAAACCCAAACCAGTATCTTCGGCATCGGGAAACTCGCGCACTAATTCTTGATAGGCAATTCTCGATTCCGGGATTTTTCCGTCGAGCCACAAACCGCGAGCTTTGCGGTAAAGATTTTTGGCGTTGCGAGGAGCTTTCCCGTAAGCAATAGCTCCTTTACCATAATCTTGTTTTTCCCAATAGCCAAAGGCAATTTCTTCCCAATCTTCCGGTTTCAAACCGGCGCTGTTTCGCTGCACCAGTTGTTCCAAAATTGTCCCGTAATCTTTGACATAATGACCGTGTTTTGCTACGAGCAGCATCAACTTCGGCTGATTGGGATTTTCTTTTAACTTGCGGAGGGCAATTTCTACGCTGCGGGGATGAGCGGGAAATTCAGTAATTGCCTGTTGCCAATATTCCGGTTTTGACTTGCCTAAAACATATAAAGCTTCCGCTGCTACCGGGTCGCTCGGATAGTTTTTGAGCAGTTCCTCCCAAGCTTTTTGAGTTTTGCCTTTGTCGCCACTTAATTGGTAAGCTTGCGCCCTTTTTAGGGCAATGTGAGCAGCTAAAACCGGATATTCTTGCTCTAATTTGTCCAATAACTTTAATGCTTTGGCCGCATTTCCTTGCTGGATTAAATCGCTGGCCAGCAGGTAGCGGGCGCGGCTTTGAGGGGAGATTTCCTGCTGCGGGTTCGTACTTGCAGACTGACTGGTTGCCAGTTCCACTAATTTCGCCGATCGCTCGCTCGGTGACAGCGACACCAGCATCTTGACTTGCGATTCGGAATTCGCTACATTCAGGGGCTGCTGAGCCTTCTGGACCGAGCCAAAACCCATCCATTTCATCGCAGCAACCAAAGAGCCGATCGCAATAACGCAAACTGAAACGCTGATTAAAACAGAAAATCGGGCCCGGCGTCGTTTTAGCATGGGAAAATTTAAGAGAATAAGATATAGAGAACCGATCGTTTGTCAAGAGCCATCACAGGCAGGATGAGTGTTCCACGCCATCACAGGCAGGATGCCTGTTCAACGAGAAATAAATGTTAATAGTGGGGCAAAAACGGACAGCCGACCCCCAAACAGATGATTGAGATTGGTGGAAGATCCGATCGCAGGCGGACTTGGCTGATATAGTAGCAGAATTTATTTTGATGTGGAGCCGAAAATTTGTGCGATCGATCTATTTCCCCGCACCAATAAAAAAGCCCAAACCACCCACTACAAAGTACAATCAAAAATCTAAAATCTAAAGTGTAAATCAAAACATGGAATTTCTAGTCACCGATACGCCCCGCTCTGTTTGGACAGGAGACGCCCTGGCAATTGGTCTATTTGAGGACGGCTTGGAACTCACGGGCGAGCTGGCACAATTAGATGAAAAGCTTGCAGGCACTTTGAAAGAGCTGCTACTGGAAGTAGATTTTAAGGGCAAAGTGGGCACGAGCGCCATCACCCGTGTCGGCGGCAACAATCCCATTCGCAAAATTGCGATCGTAGGTTTGGGCAAAACAGAGGACTTAAAATTAGACACCGTGCGGCAAGCTGCGGGGGTTTGCGCCAAGTTAGCCAAAAAAGAGAAATGCAAAACCCTCGGAATTAGCTTTCCGGTGTGGAAAAACGCGCCGGATTCTACAGCAAGCGCCATCGCCGAAGGTGTAGAACTCTCCCTGAATCAAGACAACCGTTTCAAATCGGAACAGGAAGACAAAAGCCCGCAACTCGAACAAATTCATTTGCTCGGGTTTGCCGATACCGAAAGTGCGATCGTCCGCGCCCGCCAAATCACTGCCGGAGTCATTTTAGCACGGGAATTAGTCGCAGCACCAGCTAATTTTGTTACCCCGATTACAATGGCAGAAACTGCTCAAAGTCTAGCTGCCGAATGCGGTTTAGAATTAGAAATATTGGAGCGGGAAGACTGTGAAAAACTTGGAATGGGAGCCTTTCTCGGCGTTGCCCTAGCATCTGATTTACCGCCAAAATTCATCCATTTAACTTACAAACCCGAAGGCACACCGCGCCGCAAAATAGCAATTGTGGGCAAAGGATTGACCTTTGATTCTGGCGGTTTGAACATCAAAGGTGCGGGCAGCGGCATTGAAATGATGAAAATAGATATGGGCGGCGCTGCGGCTACTTTGGGAGCGGCAAAGGCGATCGGACACATCAAACCAGATGTGGAAGTTCACTTTATCAGCGCCGTCACTGAAAACATGATCAGCGGCCGCGCCATGCGCCCTGGAGACATCCTTACAGCTTCCAACGGCAAAACAATTGAAGTCAACAATACCGACGCTGAAGGCCGTTTAACCCTGGCTGATGCTTTGGTATTTGCTGATAAATTGGGAGTTGACGCAATTGTCGATTTAGCAACTCTAACCGGGGCCTGCGTAATTGCTTTAGGCGACGATATCGCGGGTTTGTGGAGTCCTCAAGATAGCGTCGCCGCCGAAATAGTCGCCGCCTCAGAATTGGCAGGCGAAAAATTTTGGCGAATGCCGATGGAAGAAAAATATTTTGAGGGATTGAAAGCATTGCACGCCGACATGAAAAACACAGGCCCACGTCCCGGCGGTTCGATTACGGCGGCGCTATTTTTAAAGCAGTTTGTAAAGGATACTGCATGGGCGCATTTAGATATTGCCGGCCCGGTTTGGACAGACAAAGAAAATGGCTACAATGGCCCTGGGGCTACCGGTTTTGGAGTTCGGACTTTGGTGCATTGGGTGCTGGGCGGCGCTTAATT
This sequence comes from Microcoleus sp. BR0-C5, assembly GCF_036705045.1. Lineage (NCBI taxonomy): Bacteria > Bacillati > Cyanobacteriota > Cyanophyceae > Oscillatoriales > Microcoleaceae > Microcoleus > Microcoleus sp. BR0-C5. The sequence goes on along the minus strand of NZ_JAUBTR010000026.1, from coordinate 59,105 downwards.
GTGGATTTCCAGTGCAAAAATTGAGATTTTCTCTGCCTTAAAAGTCTGCTAGTCAATCTGTGAGCCAGGGGTTAAAAACCCCTGGCTCACTGCTTAAGTCATCTAAAAGAAAATTTAATAGCGATCATTAACAATTTAAATGTTTCTGAAGCAATAAGTACGCAAACCTATCTATTCCGTCACAGGGAGCAACGTAAGCGTTGCTAGCCGTGACGCTCACCATTGCTCATACTTGGGCAAAGCTTCGTTCCCAGGGCCCAACCTCCACATTTTTGACATTTCCTGAAAAAATAGCTGTTTCATAAAAAATGAAAAAAGTATATAATTATGTAAATATTTCACTAGCCGAAATCAAATAATTAGATTTGATCTGATTTGCATTGGTACAGATAATTTTTTTCTTGAACTTTATGCAAGAACAATTAACAATTTTTTTTTCCACACTTGCTGTATCTTCTACACTCGCCTGCAACGTGGTGCCGGAGTTGCGATTGTACGCTGTTTTTGACTCGCTGACGGCACTGGCTTATTGCTCGATCGCCCTATCTTTAGTTTATTTTACCCGCCAAGGTTCTCACCGCAAGATTTTCCGGGTGTTTGCCGTTGTTTTTTTTGCCTGGGGCGCTGCTAAATTGACGGAAGTTTGGACGCTTTGGCATTCCATATATTGGCTGTCGGTAACTCTCAAAGCTGCAAGTGCTTTGATTTCTTGGCTTTTAGCCGCAACCGCCCTCGCCCTCATGCCGAAAGCACTTGCCGAGTCTGGTTTCAATCAAAAAGAAAAATTTCAACAACAGTCGTTAAAACAGGTAGAAGAAAATCAGCACCAGCATGATATCCAGAAAGGAGAATTGGCAAAACAAGCGCTCAATTTTTACCCTTCAGATACTATTGTCGATCGTGCTTTAGCTCTCAATTCGCTTAATGAACAGTTAGAAAAAGAAATTGCCGATCGCCACCGGGTTGAGGAAAAGTTGCAACTGACTCAATTTGCGATCGACCGATCAGCAGATGCGATATTATGGATCGGGCCCGATGGTAAATTTTTGTACGTCAACGACGCTGCTTGCACTTCATTGGGATATTCTGCTGCAGAATTGCTCTCGATGACCGTGCACGACATCAATCCAGATTTTCCCCAAACTGCTTGGAGTTTGCACTGGAAAGTCTTAAAACGCTGCGGTTCGGTTAATATTGAAGTTCACCACCTCACTAAGTACGGTCGCATTTTTCCGGTAGAAATTACGATCAACCATTTAGAATTTAACGGCAAAGAATATCAGTGCGCGTTTGCTCGCGACATTAGCGAACGCAAGCGGATTGAGGCAGCTTTGCGAGAAAGAGAAGAAGAATTTAGGTCATTAGTTTCTAGCATTCCCGGTGCGGTTTACCGGTGCAGTGCTGCGGGGCGATCGAGCGTAACTTTTATCAGCAGTGGCATAGAAGCTATTTCCGGCTATCCTGCCGCTAACTTTATGCAAAAACCGGTGCAGGCTTTTCCGAGTATAGTTCATCCCGATGACGTTGAGCAGATCGAGACAATTATCGATCGGGCTATTAAGACAAAACAACCTTACATCATCGAATATCGCCTAATTCACTGCGACGGAAATGTGCGGTGGGTTGCAGAGAAAGGTCAAGCCATTTTCAACGCAGACGGTGAACTTTTATCTCTCAACGGTGCCATTTTTGACATAACAGAGCGCAAAGCAGCGGAGGATGCTTTGCGGCTCTCCGAGGCGATCGCCAACAACAGAGCCCAGCAGCTAGAAATCGCTCTCAAAGAACTTCGAGAAACTCAAGCTCACCTAATTCATACCGAAAAAATGTCAAGTCTCGGTCAAATGGTAGCTGGAGTAGCTCACGAAATTAATAACCCTGTCAGTTTTATCTACGGCAATATTTCCTACGCCAGCCAATATATCCGAGACTTGTTGCAGCTTGTGGAACTTTACCAAAAACACTATCCTCAGCCCGTGGTAGAAGTTCAAGAATGTATTAACAATATCGATTTAGAATTTCTGAGAGAAGATTTACTAAAAATATTATCTTCGATGAAAATGGGAGCCGATCGCATTCGCGAAATAGTTCTGAGCTTGCGAAATTTCTCGCGTTTAGACGACTCGGTAAAAAAGCCTACCAACCTTCACGAAGGCATAGACAATACGCTCCTAATTTTACACAACAAACTGCGCGCCAGAGGCGACTATCCCGAAATTAAAGTAATCAAAGATTATGGTAAAATCCCTTTAATTGAATGTTATGCAGGTCAGCTAAATCAGGTATTTATGAACCTGCTTAGCAATAGTATTGACGCCTTGGAAGATGCTTGCAACCAAAAAAGGCGAGCGGCAGCCGGCGGCGATTGGGAACCAACTATTAGCATTCGCACAGAAGCCCTGAACCAAAATAGTATTTGCATCCGCATTTCCGATAATGCGATCGGCATGACAGAAGACGTGCGGAGCCGATTATTTGACCCGTTTTTCACGACAAAACCGATGGGAAAAGGCACTGGTTTGGGGTTAGCCATCAGTTACCGAATTGTCGCGGAAAAACACGCCGGAGCCTTGAGCTGCCGTTCCACCGTAGGAGAAGGTACGGAATTTGCGATCGAGATTCCTTTATGAATTAGTGCGACGGAAGTATCAAAAACTTGGCAGAAGTTATCGCTCACTATAAATTGTAAAGTGTGGTGTAAAAAACTTTTAAGTTTCAAGAAAAATCCCCAAATTGGCTATAATATCAAATCCGGTAGCATCGGAATTATTCATCTCTGTATTCTCTCCCTCTGCGTTCTCTGCGCCCTCTGCGGTTAAATCATTCCGATGCAACCGGAAACGATATAAATTACCAAGGTAATGCTCAACATGGCAGTGAAATTATAAATTCTGTACCTCTACCTAAAGTTGAGTTGACTTCTAGCATACCAGAGTGTTTCTCAACTACAATCTGCCGTGCGATCGCCAAACCCAACCCTGTGCCTTTACCGACACATTTAGTTGTAAATAAGTGATCAAAAATATTCGCTTTTATCTCATCTGATATCCCTGGCCCGTTGTCAGAAATGCGAATCGTTACCCACTCCTTAGACTTTATTTCTGTCCGAATCGTGATGCAATGAGCTGGGGCTTTAATCTTCTCTAAACTCGGTTCCCGATTAGATTCTTCCAGTGCATCAATGGCATTGGCTAATATATTCATAAACACCTGATTTAATTGTCCGGGGAAGCAATCCACTGAGGGCAAGTTCCCGTACTCTTTCACAACTTCAATCGCTGGACGCTGTTCGTTCGCTTTCAATCTGTGTTTTAGAATCAAAATCGTACTGTTAATTCCGTCATGAATATTGAAAGGAACTTTGTAATCTTTGTCGGATCGGGAGAAGGTACGAAGACTGGTGCTGATACCTTGGATGCGATCGCACCCTATTTGCATTGAATTCAACATTTTTGGTAAATCTTCTAAGAGATATTCGATATCGCTCTCTTCAGCTTTTTCTTCAATCTCCTCACCGGGACTGGGAAATTTTTCTTGATAGAGTTGCAAGTATTCTGTAATATCTTTGACTGCAGCGATCGCTTCATGAATATTCCCAGAAATAAATCCGACTGGATTATTAATTTCATGGGCAACCCCGGCCACTAAGTTCCCCAACGCCGACATTTTTTCGCTCTGCACTAATTGCAGTTGTGATTGTTCCACCTGGTGGGCATAGTCCTGCGCTTGCTGATACAATCGCGCATTTTCTAAGGAAATGGCAGCCTGAGTGCAGAGGAAGTTGAGGACGAGGAGACGATCGCGAGTAAACACTCCTTTTGTCGAGCTATGTTCGAGATAAAGTATCGCAACTAAGTTCCCGCGATCGAGAATCGGAGTACATAGCATACTCTGAGAGTGATACTGAAGCGTACAGTCATTCATTAAACCCGGAATATCTGTCTTGCCACCTTCAATCACCACAGTTTCCAGGGTGTGTTTGACATAATAAACCAGCTTGAGCGGAATCACCGCCGAGCCATCTATAGGTTGGGTTTGCAGTAAGGTTGTGGGTAACTCGTTATCTGGATTTATGTGAGTTATTGCCCGGATTTGCCATTCATCCTGATGGGGGAGTAGCAAAGCACAAGTTTCTGCGCCCGAAGTTTTTAAAATAATTTGGTTGAGGCTTCCGAACAATTCATCAAGCTGAATTTTACTGGATAAAGCTTGAGCAGATTGCACAATAGATGCGAAATCAAGGGCATCGGAAATACTGGTGCTGCTGGTGCTGGAAGTGTGTGAAGAGTGGCTAATCGTTGCTAGCGTTTCTAGAGGATTAAAGCGAAGTTGGGGCTGATTCAGGATGGGATGAAGTAACTGCGGATACCTTTTTTCTAAGTCTTCAACCTTGGCGAGTGCACCCCAACGGGCATAACAGTAATATGCTTCCTGCATATAGCTGGCGGCCACTTTTTCTTTACCCCATTCCCAGTAGAATTTGGCCGCGAGTTCGTTGGCCAACCCTTCCTCTTGGATATAACCGTTTTCCTTGGCTCCTTGAATTGCTAAATCATAAAATTCTAGAGCTTCTGTTTTGCAATTGAGGAGTTGATACTTTTGGGCTTCAACTAAATGATATTTGTGCAAGTAATTCATGGGGCCATAATCTGCCCAATCTTTTAGCTTGGCTTGATTTTCTTCCATTCGCTGCCATCGCGGCTCTGACTCCGACATTGATTCACCAGGAGTCGCCAGCACGTTCAGAGAATCATAGAAATAGAAGATCGGTTCCACAATACTTCCCATCCCTCCAGCCAAATACTGTCGCGTTTGAGCGGCATCATGTTCTGCTTTAGCAAAGTCTTCCAACCAGTAATCCAAGGTGAATCGATACAAGTAGAAGAAGGAGAGTCGGTAAAAATCGACTTTGGCCTCATCCAAGACTTTTTCTTCGTATGAATCCTGGCGTAAGGGAATTTCTTCCTCTGACTCACCCAAGAGAATTTGAGCCGCCTGCCAGTATGCCAACACACAGTTTGCTGCCGTCAATTGGTTGAGGTCGCACAACTGTTGATAATAGGCGCGAATTTGCGGTTCGAGTTCAGCCAGCGGTTGACCGTACCAATAAGCATTGAAACAGTACAACTGGGCGTCATAGCCCATAAATTCTAGATTGCCTGTTTCTAATCCAGCTTGATAGCCATCGAGAAGAATGGGCAGCGTTTCTTGCAGATGGATCGTCCAAGAACCCACATATGCCCCCATTAACATGGCGGTGGCGGCTCGAATGTTTTTAGCATCGGGTTCCAAGGCGAGTTGGTATCCTAATTGCCCAAACTGAGGCACCATCGTCATGTCGCCCCACAGCATCCTCAGTTGGAAGGCGTAACCCACGTAGCAAAAAGCGGAAACCGGACTATTGCCGAATTGGATGGACAACTTAACCTGCAGTGCCACCACCAGGAAATAAAGCTTGGTGCCGGACATATAACAGACGGGTGTTAGGCGAGCGGCATTTTGCATAATGGCTAATTGCTGAGGATCGCTCATTTTCGGCAGATCAAAGAATGATTCAATAGAGCGACCTTCAATTAAGGTATCAATTTCTTGCTTCAACTGCCGAATATCGTCTAGGGTTGGTTCATTTGGTAGGTTGACGCCTAACATTTGGAAGACGGATTGACCGATCGCGATCGCCTCAACAAATTTATTGTGGGCAACCAATGCCTGAATTTTGACTTGGTAAACTTGCACCTGTTCTAAAGGTGTTTTCGCATGATGAATCACCGCTTCAATCCACTGGTGCATCTGCTCAAAATCGCCAGCCAAGAAAGCCACCTCGGCAGCCAAGTCGTACAAAGATAGGGTCATTTCGTACTGCCGTTGCCAAGCGTCTGTTCCCAGCAGTTTCAGGCCCACTGTGGCATATTCGCGGGCGGCTTGATAGGCAGTGGCGGCTCTGGCTTTGTGGCAAGCAGTGAGGTTGAGTTGGGCGAGTTCCTCCCTTTCGGGTTGTAGAACAACCAGTATGGTTCCGTAGTTCAACTGATTGACTAATTCAAAAATGCGTTCTTCTCTGGCTTCTGCTGAAATTTGTTGCAGCAGCAGTTGCCCGATTTGATAATGAGCGATCGCGCGTTCTTCTTCGGGAATCAAAGAATAAGCAGCTTGTTGGACGCGATCGTGCAAGAAACGATAGGCAACGGTTTGAGTAGTCGTTTCAGAAATCGCCTGTTGAGCGCCTACATAAAATTTATAAACTTCACTTTGGGGAATAATCAGCTCTTCCTGTAAAGCTTTCCACAATGCGGTTGCGGTTTCCGTCTCCGAACTCTCTGAAACAATTGCCAATGTTGCCAGATCGAACTGGTTGCCAATGCAAGCTGCTAATTTTAAAACAGACTGAGTTGTGGCTGGCATTTTTTGCAACTGCTGCGCCATAAATAGCACCACATCATCAGTTAGAGCTGCCTCTCTCACTTTGCTAATATCGCACTGCCAATGTCCCGATTTGTTCTCAAAAGTAATCAATCCATCCTGATGCAATGCTTTGAGAAACTGCGTCGCAAAAAATGGGTTTCCTTGAGTTTTTTGATACACTAATTCTGTCAGCGTTTGTGCTAAATCAGGGTCACAAACTAGCGTATCCGCTACCAATTGATTTAAACTGATTTGGCCAAGCGGTGCTAATGTAATAGTGTTGATTGTGGTTCCTGCCTTCCTCACTTCATCGAGGGTCAACATCAGGGGATGGCCTGGTGATACTTCATTATCCCGATAGGCTCCCAGCAGCAACAGATAACCCAATTGCGACTCATTGACGAGCAATTGCATTAACTTCAGCGATGCCGAATCCGCCCATTGTAGGTCATCCAAAAATATCACCAAGGGATGCTCTTTTTTGGTGAAGACTGCAATGAATTTGTGGAAGAGCAAATTAAAGAGATTTTGAGCAGCAATTCCCGATAATTCCGGGGCTGGGGGTTGGGGTCCAATAATCCGTTCTAGTTCGGGAATGACTTCAATAATGACTTGTCCGCTGTCACCGAGCGCTTCGAGAATTTGAGTTTTCCATTCTTGGATTTTGGCATCACTTTCACTGAGTAATTGTGCCATAAAATCGCGAAAGGCCTGGACAAATGCCGAGAAGGGAATGTTGCGGTTAAACTGGTCGAATTTGCCTTTGATGAAATAGCCGCGCTGTCGGACAATTGGTTTATGCACCTCGTTGACTACAGCCGTTTTTCCAATCCCGGAGAACCCCGCGACTAGCATTAATTCTGATGTGCCATTTGCCACGCGATCGAAGGCATTCAACAGGATTTGTACTTCTGTTTCTCGACCATAAAGCTTTTCAGGAATCAGGAAGCGATCGCATACATCCCGCGTTCCTAACTCAAAAGTTTCAATCTTTCCAGTTTCTTGGCACTGCTGCAAACACCTTTCTAAGTCATGTTTCAATCCCAAGGCACTTTGATAGCGTTTTTCGGCATTCTTTGCCATTAGCTTCATCACCAGATCCGAAACCACCTGCGGGATTTCTTTGCTGTTTATTGAAGGAGGTTGTTTGGCAATATGGCAGTGAACCAACTCCATGGGGTCGTCACATTCAAATGGCAGTTTTCCTGTCAGCAGTTCGTAAAATGTGGCTCCCAGAGAATAAAAGTCGGTGCGGTAGTCGATGCCTCGGTTCATTCGTCCGGTTTGTTCGGGTGAAATATAGGCGAGGGTTCCTTCTAAAACGTTGGGATTTTGAATTTCTTGAGTTTCTCTCGGCAGTAGGGAGGCGATGCTAAAGTCAATCAGTTGGACTTGTTTAGTTTCGGGATGAATCAGAACGTTAGCTGGCTTAATATCTTTGTGAATGACTCGGTTTCGGTACAGTCCGTCAAGAATGTCAGTTATTTGAATAGCAATTGCCAATATTTCTGCTAGAGTCAGCTTGCGTTCTTGGGCGTAGTCTCGCAGAGAAATACCGCCAAAATCCTCCATTACTAGGGCATAGCTGTGGCGATAGGATTCCAAATTGTAGGGTTCAACGACTCCCGGCAGACGTAGGTTTTTGGCGATGGTGTACTGGTTGCGGAATTGCAGCAGTTCGCTGAAGCTGGGATAGTCTCGATTTAATAGTTTAATGACAACCGGAAGCTGATCTGTTTCTCGGATGGCTCGATAAACTAGGGTTCTCGAACCACAGTATAATTGCTCAACCAGATGATATCCCGAAATTCGGTTTGTCAAATCCACTACTGCATTCATCTGGATTACTCCATTTCAGACATTGACTCTTGTAACTAAGTATACACTTTTATTCGTCAAGTCTGAGAAAAATAGAACTGCGAAATCTCCCGGCGACAGACTCTACCGCTTTTATTTTTTTTTCACTTTTGAAGAGAAAGATTGCCATCTATCAAGATATTATTATCCTTTCATTGGCAATAAAATTGTAAACTCCGTCCCTTCTCTCAATACAGAATTTACCTCTATTGTACCGCCGTGTTTCTCAACCACAATCTGCCGTGCGATCGCCAATCCCAACCCCGTTCCTTTGCCTACTTCCTTGGTAGTAAATAACTCATCGAAAATCTTCTCTCGCACTGCTTCACCCATGCCCAAACCGTTATCTTTAATGCGAATTATTGCTTGTTTATTTTCCACAATGTCGGTTTTAATTGTAATTTGATTGGCTATTTCTGCATAATGCCGTCCTTGATTTGATTCCTCCAAAGCATCGATCGCATTACCTAACAAATTCATAAATACTTGATTCAACTGTCCGGCATAACACTCCACTTGTGGCAAATTCCCATATTCCCTAATCACTTTGATTTCTGGACGAGTATCGTTAGCCTTGAGCCGATGTTTCAGGATCATAATGGTGCTATCGATGCCATCGTGGATATTGCAAGCTATGGGATAGTTAGTATCGGCACGGGAGAATGTCCGTAGACTGGTACTAATATCCCGAATCCGCTTCACGCCTTCCCGCATCGAATCTACTAATTTCGGTAAATCTTCCCGGATGTATTCCAGATCGATGTTCTCGATTTCTTCTTGAATCTCTGGATCGAGTTGCGGATATTTTTGTTCATACAAATCGAGCAATCCAAACAAATCTTTGATATAATCTAAAGCGGGTTGAATATTACCAACCAAAAAACCAACTGGATTATTAATTTCGTGAGCAACCCCAGCCACTAAGTTTCCCAAGGCTGACATTTTTTCGCTTTGAACTATTTTTATTTGTGCTTGTTTTAGATCGGTAAATGCTTGTTGAGATTCTTGATACAAACGGGCATTTTCTAAGGAAATAGCAGCTTGAGAAGCCAGCAAATTTAGCACTTCAATGCGATCGCTCGTAAATGCGCCAACCGTCAGGTTATTTTCTAGATATAAAATCCCAATCAACTGCCCTTGATTAAGAATTGGAATACAAAGAACACTGATCGGCTGGTGCTGTTCAATATAGCGATCGCTCGCAACCTGGGAACTTACCCTAGCATCAACTATTACCACAGGTTTCAAACTACGCTTGACAGTGTTAACCAAACTAATTGCTACATCCTTACTTGATTCTAGAGGTATTGATGGTAATAGCTCAGGTTCCTGTCCCTCTGCTACAAGAGCCGCTACCTGTAAATACTGTTTTTGTTTGAGCAATAAGACACACTTAGTAGCGCCAGCATTCGCGATCGCTATTTTTAAAAGAGTAGTCAGGAGTTTATCTAGTTCAATTTCCCCAGAAATGGCTTGAGAGGCTTGGATCAGAGTAGGCAAATCTAGAAATTCAGAGTTGCTGCTAGAAGATTGAGTAGAAGTAATCGTTCCCCGGGCGATCGTTTCCTTAAACGAAGTAAAGGATTGAGCTTGCTGAAGGATAATACCGAGTAGGCGAGGATAACGTTTTTCCAAATCGTCTATTTTGGCTTTAGCTCCCCATCGGGCATAACAATAATACGCTTCAATCATGTAGGCTTGAGCTACTTTTTCTTTGCCCCATTCCAAGTAGAATTTCGCTGCTAGTTCGTTGGCGATGGCTTCTTCGTTGATGAATTGATTTTCTTTAGCGAGGGATAGGGCGCGATCGTACATTTCCAGTGCATCTGCCTTGTAACCCAAAACCCGCTGCCGTTCTGCTTCAACTAAATACCACTTATGCAGATGATTCATGGGAGCATTTTGCGCCCACTGGTGCAGACTCGTTTGATGGGTTTCCACAGAGGCCAGAATATCAGCTTGCTCGGTTTCTGGCTGTGTGGAAAACACTGCCAGGTACGTCAGGGCTGCATAGAAATGGAAAGCCGGAACATGAACCAATCCCGATAATGCCATCAAATACGGCTTGACTTGGCAAATATGGTTTAAGGCAGCCGGATAATTGCCGCCTAAGTAGGCAAGCAGCAGTTTGTAAATGTAGACAAGAGCGATCGCACTGAGTTCATTATCCTGATAGTGCTTAGGAAGCATCACGGTTTCATCGTAGGCACTTCCCATTAAGCAATCCGGTTGACTAACGGCTTCTGTCAAGTTCAGTACCGTCTGCCGCTTCATATCCAAATAAGCCAGAGGAGTATATTGTTTTGCCTGAGCCAAGGCCGCGCTATAACCTGCTATTTCAGGCTCCCAAGTGTCCAGTTCTACCCCACTGAAAAAGTTGGCGTAGAAATAATCCAATATACTGAAGCCTGCGCTAAGAAAATCGCCAGTTTCCATGCCAGCGGTATATCCAGCTTTCAACATGGGTATCGTTGCCCTCACGGCTTCTTGGTGATGCTGAACAAAGCTTCCAAATAGATTTGCAATTACGGATTTGAATTCCTGTACATTGAACTTGTCAAACAATGAGATCGCCAATTTGCCAAAACCATAGCCCGTTTTTGCATCTGAGAAAAAGGCACACAGCACCATGCCATGAATTACATACCCTACCGTCGATGCGGATGTATTCCCAAAGGAGAGCGATAAACTCACCATAGCGGAGCTAAGTAGGGGCAGCAAACCAGGCATTCCAATAAAAATGGGTGAAAACAACATTGCCATCACTTCCATTGCTGCCTTAGCCTTGGCATCGGTCATTACTGACAAATTAGCTAATTCTTCAATCCGTCTGTCTTGGAGTTTGGCAGCCAGGCCTTGTAGTGCTTTGCCGATCGAGGCTTCGTCAGGTTCAGTGGGGAGTTCAACCCCTAATTGCCCTAGCGCATTTCTGCCCACGGCGATCGCTTCTAATATTTTGCCCTGAGCTGTCTGTGCAATGATTGAAATTTGGTAAATTTTAACTTTGTCTAAAATCGACTGAGCTTTTTGCAATACCAATTCTGCCATTTGTTCCATGCTGTCAAAGTCAGCATTCAAATAAGCGGCTTCGGTAGCAGCAACATAGAGATTCAGGGTCAATTCATACTGAGTTTGCCAGCAGTTAGCTGTCAGTAACTCTATCCCGGTTTGCACATAGACTCTTGTCGCAGCATAAGCTGTAGAACTTCTGGCTTTCTGTGCCGCTTTTAAGTTTAGTTGAGCTAATGCTTCTCGTTCGCTCGGTTGGGTAATTAACTCTTCTCCTTGGTTCAAATGCCTGACAATATCAAATAGTTTTTCCTCTTGCTCTATTTCTGATAAATTTTGCTGGAGTAACTGTCCGATTTTGAGATGAGTTGCTTTTTTCTGGGAATCGGGAATTAGCGAATATGCGGCTTGCTGGACGCGATCGTGTAAAAATCGATAAGTTGGATTAGCTGAAGCCTGGAAAACTTCATCACAATCCGATTGGGTAAAGAACTTATAGATTTTGGTCGTGGGAATCACCAAACCTTCCTGCAATGCTTTCCATAAAGCCGTAGCCGTCCTTCCAGCAGATTTCTCACTGACAATTACTAAGGTCTTCAAATCAAACTGCGAGCCAATACAAGCAGCTAATTTGAGATGATCCTGAGTTTCTGGCGGCAACTTCTGCAATTGCAATGCCATGAATTCAACCACATCATCAGTGATAGCTAAGGCTTTGACTTGGGCAATATCACACTGCCAATGCCGAATATCCCAATTAAAGCTAATTAGCTGATCGTCATGTAATGCCTTGATAAACTGAGTGGCAAAGAAAGGATTTCCCTGAGTTTTTTGATAGACTAATTTTGTTAAAGGTTTGGCAAGGGATGATTCGCAATTCAGCGTATCCGCCACCAACAAATTCATATCTGCTTCGCTTAACGGTTGCAAAGTAATCGTATTAACTGTTGCCCCTGTTTTAACTATGTCATCCACTGTCAAAATAAATGGATGCACTGGCGAAACTTCATTATTTCGATAGGCGCCCAATACTAATAAATATCCTGTCTCCATCATCAATAATTGTAGCAAATTCAGGGATGCTGAATCCGCCCATTGCAAGTCATCCAAAAACATCACTAAAGGATGTTCTTTGCTCGTGAAAACTTGCACAAATTTCTGCATGACCAGATTAAAGCGATTTTGGGCGGCACTTCCTGACAATTCTGTTGCAGGAAGTTGAGCGCCAATTATACGTTCTAACTCAGGAATCACGTCAATCAAGACTTGTCCGTTGTCTCCCACTGCTGCTAAAATCTTGGTTTTCCATGTTTGCACTTGGGTATCCGATTCTGATAGCAATTGACCCATTAAGTCGCGGAAGGCTTGCACAAAGGCACTGAAGGGGATGTTGCGTTGAAATTGATCGTATTTGCCTTTGATAAAATAACCGCGCTGACGGACAATTGGTTTATGAACTTCATTGACAACGGCGGTTTTCCCAATTCCCGAAAAACCTGCTACTAGCATCATTTCTGTTGCTCCCAGGCTGACTCGCTCAAAGGCCGCTAATAGTTGATCGACTTCTTTTTCTCTACCGTAGAGCTTTTCGGGGATAGTAAAGCGATCGCTAATATCTCGCTTTCCGAGCTCAAAATCTTCTATCTTGGCTGTTTTTTGTAACTGAAATAAACAATTTTCTAAATCGTGCTTGAGTCCTAATGCACTTTGATAGCGTTTTTCGGCATTTTTCGCCATCAGCTTACTGACAATTTTCGATAAAATTCGGGGAACTTCGGGATTTATTTGATGGATCGGTATCGACTGTTTGGCGAGGTGACAATGCACCAATTTCATCGGATCATCCGAGATAAATGGCAAATTTCCTGTCAACAATTCATAAAAAGTCACACCCAGGGAATAAAAGTCACTACGATAGTCAATGCCTCGATTCATCCGTCCTGTTTGTTCGGGGGAGAGATAGGCTAATGTTCCTTCTAAGATATTAGGGTTCTGGATTTCTTGGGTTTCTCGTGGTAGGAGGGATGCAATACTAAAGTCAATTAGTTGAATTTCTTGGGTATCGGGATTAATGAGAATATTAGCGGGTTTAATATCTTTGTGAATGACTCGGTTTTGGTAGAGATAGTGAATAATCTCTGTTAGTTGTATGGCGAGTTGGAGAAATTCTGCTAAAGGTAAAGCTGGAGATGGTTGGGTTTGATTTGTTGCTGTTTGGAGATAAGTAGATAGGGAGACTCCACCAAAGTCCTCCATTACTAGGGCATAGCTATTCTGGTATACTTCCAGCGTCAGGGGTTTGACGATGTGAGGAAAGTCGAGATTTTTGGCAATGGTATATTGGTTGCGAAACTGGACGAGCTCGTTGAAGGTGGGGTATTCGTTTCGCAGCAGTTTGATGACGACTGGGTATTGATCGCGGGTACGGATGCCTCGATAGACTAGGGTACGTGTACCTGCATAAAGTTGCTCTGTAATCTGATAACCTGACAAATTTGCGATCGCATCCATAACTTGTTGACCCTATATTATACAACAGTTAAATTAAAACATTCCATTCCATTCCATTGTATTTTATTATTGGACAAAGATAGCGATCGCAAACTCTGCACCCTAGCTAGGGACAGAATTAACTGTAATTTTTTCCCAATGTGTATCAACTATTATTTGACCGAAAGCAATTTGCTGCGGGGCCCTGGATTCATCCGTGTACCTGTGAAAAAATCTCCGCATCCCGATCGCAAGTCCCGGACTCATCCGTGTGAGCAATCTCAAATATCAAATCTCAAATTTCAAATCGCATGACGTGCGATCGCTAATCCTAAATTAGTTCCTTTGCCTACTCCGCACTATTTACGCTATTTTATGTATAGTATGGTTGCGTAAGTTGTAATGGTATCAGAAAAAAATAACTTGTAATTTTTAACCGGAAATATACGCAGATAAACCAGGATATAAACTTGATACTATCTGCGTACATTAGCCTGCACCGGCGGTTTTATTATGCTTTATTCCCCGTAGTGGCCGCCGACAACCTTACCCCGAAACACAACATAATTGTAGATGTTGTAAAAAATCATAATCGGGAGCAGAACGCCCATAAACACAATCATAAATACCAGGGCGCTGGGCGAAGCTGCGGCTTGGTAAATCGTGATTTGCGAGGGAATAATGTAGGGAAAAACAATTAACCCCAAGCCGATGAAAGTAAGCAAAAAAATCAGAATTGTCCAGATAAACGGCGTTCGTTCTTCCTTGCTTGCGAGACTTTTCAGCAGCAGTCCCACCAACAGCACTCCCAACAAAGGAATCGTGGCAAAGACATAAACTAGCGGTTTCTCGAACAACCTGGATCTAGCACTTTCGTAAAAAATCGGAGTGGCGATCGTAATTAAAATTGCTCCGATTAAAGTCGTCACCGCCGCAATTTTAGCCGTGCGATAGTGATTTGTTTGCAGTTCGCCCTCCGTTTTCATAATTAGATAGGTTGAACCGATCAAAACATAGCCTTGAATCAGCGTCAAAGCAACCAAGATCGATCGCCAATCCAGCCAGTCCCAAGTAGTACCCACAAAGTGACCGGCTTCATCAACCGCAATGCCTTCGAGCACAGCACCCAAGGCAAATCCTTGAGCTAAAGCTGCTAAAAAACTGCCAGCACCAAAGGCATAATTCCAGAATAATTTGCGATTAGAATGCTCGCGAAATTCAAAGGCTACAGCGCGAAATATCAAACCAAAAAGCATCATACAAATCGGTATGTACAAAGCAGTTAAAATCGTACCGTAAGCGAGGGGAAATGCGCCAAATAAAGCGCCTCCCATCAACACCAGCCACGTTTCGTTAGCATCCCAAACGTTGCCCAAACTCGTCATTAAAATGCCCCTGCGTTCCTCGTCGTCAGCAGTCAAAGACAGGATGCCTACTCCTAAGTCAAAACCGTCTAGCATGACATATAGCAGGAGAAACAAAGCCAAAACTACAAACCAAACTTGTGGGAGAAAATGCTCCAAAGCTTGCATACAATCTCCTATTGTTGTGCTTCTACGGGACGTTGATCGGGAATGTGTTCTGCGGGTTGACTTTCGATTGCAGGTTCATTGTCTAAACCTGGCACAGGCAGACTTAAATTAGGGCCTTTGCGGATAATTCGGCTGCCAAAATACAAGGCACAAACAAACAAAAAGCTGTAAATAACGGCAAAGAAAGTGAGAGAAGTTAAAACATTGCTGGCGGGGATGTTTGACACCGCGTCAGCAGTGCGAATTTGCCCGTATAAAGCCCAAGGTTGTCGGCCGACACAGCGCACAATCCAACCCGATTCTACAGCAATATATCCCAGGGGAGCAGCTAATACCCAAGCCCGCATCAGCCAAGGTTGACTGCTAATATTTTCAGCAGCAAGTTTGCCTCGCAGCCACTGAATTATACTGAACAGCATCAGTCCTAAAAAGAAGAAGCCAATGCCGGACATGATGCGGAAACAATAGTAGATTAAACCTACCATTCGCGGTCTATCTTCTGGCTTCCATTCTTTTAAACCGAGTACGGGTTCGGAGAGTTTTTGTTTGAATTCCAGAACGTATCCTAAGCCATTGGGTACGCTAATTTCCCAGTCATTTTTTTGGGCTTTTTCATTAGGCAAAGCTAGCAAAGTCCAATCGGCTGACTCTCCCGCTGGTGAAGTTTCCCACTTAGCTTCGATTGCTGCTAATTTAGTGGGTTGATAGTGATAGACTTGTTCGGCGCTCAAATGTCCGATGTATATCTGCAAAGGTGCAACGGCGATGGCTGTCGCTATGGCAATTTTTAAAGACTTGGAAAAAAAGGCTTGGTTGCGCTTATTGAGAATGTACCAAGCGCTAATTCCCCCAATGACAAACAGCGAAGTTTCTAACGTCGCAAAAAACATATGGAGAATGCTGTTTAATGCGAACGGGTTCATAATTGCTTGAAAGTAATCGCTGACAATAAACTTGCCATTGACCATTTCTCCGCCGGCAGGAGTTTGCAGCCAAGAGTTAGCGACTAAAATCCATACTGTGGATAGGTTAGCGCCGAAGGCTACCATGATTGTAGCGAAATAATGGACGATCGGGTTAACGCGCTCCCAACCAAACAGCATAATGCCTAAAAAGCCGGCTTCTAGCATAAATGCCATTGAAGCTTCAAAGCCTAAAATGCTGCCAAAAAAGTCACCTACTGCTTCGGAAAATGGTGCCCAATTCGTGCCAAACTGAAATTCCATCGGAATTCCTGAAGCTACTCCAATACCGAAGTTGAGGACGTAGAGTTTAGACCAAAAACGAGCGTGATGGTAGTAGTCGGGATTGCGAGTTTTCAGCCACATTCCTTCAACAATTACCAGATAAATTCCCATTCCCGTAGTCAGAACTGGCCACAGCATATGGAATATGGCGGTTAGCGCAAATTGCATCCGTGATAGCGCCACGGTGTTAGATAAGATATCCATCGTTATTTCCTTTGCTCAGTTCAAAAGAGGTTAGCTTGCACAAATTCCATAATGGACACTGGTTATAATGTAGTGTAAAAATTTGTGACATTTTGTAGAGTGGGGAATTTTTAAGGTTTTATACAGATTTCGGTTGTATTTTCTTGTATGTTAAAATAGGTAGATTATGATTTGCCGTTGGGTGGGGGCGGGTTTATGAGATTGTGGGTTTTAGGCATTTATTGGCAGGTTTACCCGCCCCTACAAGATTTATGTTCGGTGAGGGAAAGATTATCTTAGCGAACCGTGACTGTATAAGTCAGTTTAAAGGGTTTAAAATTAGCTTTATTTTTGGCTGTTCCGCTCAATTCAAGTTCATAAATCCCAGCCTTGGGAAACACGATATCAGCTCCCGGAATCCCTTGATATTTCTCGGCAGATATGGCGGTTAAAGGCGGCTGCATCAGCGGCTTATCCCCATGTTTACGATTTTTAGGATAAACCGCTAATTTGCAATTACACTGCTCTAGCGGGATAATTTGACCGCCCCTGCGAGTGAGCGCAAACCACACTCTCGCGGGCTGTCCGGCGCGGGGATTGTGGTTGGGTTCCAGGTGAAAGGTAGCGGCTACATCTCCGGAGACTTCGACTTCGTGCGCCCAAACAGAAATTGAGTTTAACTGCGGCGCACTCGGAATTACAGCTTCAATTAGCAAGCCCAAAAAAACTAACAATCCTAAATTTTTACTTTTGTTTGACAGGCGAAACATAGAACTTCTCCAGTGATAAAATTGACCAAAATAAACGCGATCGCACAAACATAACTAACACCACAACCACCGCTAACACCGCTGTCAGCAGTTGATTGTGCAACTTCCATTCAAAACCGCCGAGATAGTGGGAACCGATGAGTGCCGCGTGTACAGCGCACAGCAAGAAAGCTGGAACGCTTAACAGGTGAAGCATTCGCCACAGTTGGCCTAAATAATTTTGAATACGATCGACACTTGTAACCGCCGCCGGTAGCATCAACAGCAGCGACAGCATCCCAGCCGCCATTCCCAACTGATGCTGCGGTAACATGAAGGACACAGCATCAAAATTCCATTGCAGCGTATGATCGAGCATATGAAACGTGTGGGCGACTGCTAGGACAAACGCGCCCACACCCAAGGCGCGGCGGTAGCGCAGCAGTTGCGGCAAAAACTTGCTCACCGGACGCGCCAACAGTGCTAGCATCAAGCACAGCAGCGCTGCGTGGCCAGTAAAATCAACCATTTCATCGGTTCGCAGCAAGGTAAGAATCCCGATCGCCACTGTCACCCAACCACCCATCCGAAACAGTTGACTCCGCCTGTTTGCGCTCAATCTGCCAGCAAAAAAACCCACTCCCAGCATAGTTGGCAGTGTGCCCAGTCCAAAAGCCAGCATCGTCGCCGCACCCAAAACCGGGTTTCCGGTTTCCGCCGCCTTAATCTGCGCCGCGTAGAGGAAACCGCAGGGAATCAAACCCCAAAGCAAACCCAAAGCAACCGGCACCCACCAGTTTTTTTGCGCCGAAAGCTTGCTCATTGCTTGTCCGACTCGATCGTGCGACATTGGGTGCAGCAGTGGCAATCCCGGCAGCAAACCCGGTTTAATTTGCACTACTCCGAACCAAATCAGCATCGTGCCCGTCAGAAGTGCGATCGCCCGCCGCAATTCGCTACCCGTACCTGCCAAAAGTCCGCCAGCAATTAACACCGAACCCAGCCCGCCAATTGCAGCACCAACCAAAGCGTAAGCAGCAATTCTTCCCAAATTTAGCAGCAAATGAAAGCGGAAAGCAGCTAATTTATCGTTGCGGCAATTAGAAAGAGAAAACGCCATTGTCAGCGGGCCGCACATCCCCGCGCAGTGACCGAAACTGCCGAGAAATCCCAAAGTGCTAATTAGCAGCAGGTCTAACATTTTGAGTCATGCGATTGTAGATTTTAGATTTTAGATTTTAGATTTGTTTTTACTGCTTACCTATTACCCAATGCCCAATGCCCCATGCCCCATCCCTCCGATCCGCCCAATTACTCATTTTGAATGGCGATCGCTAAAATTCCCAAAATTTTATCAACCTGATTCAAAAAATACTCCAATAAATCTATTTGAACTGATTGCCCTTCCAGCATTAAAAACTTCCAAATTTCTCCCGTTGTCACAACCCCATAAATCCTCGATACCTGATTTCCCTCCCGTTCGTTAAAAAGTTGAGCTGCATACATTTCCGCTACGCACTGACCCAACCCAGCATTAATATTTTCCTTTTTAGCCTCAACGATTAAAATCGCCGGCGCGCTAATAATCAGGAACTCTACCGATCGACCGATCAGAAAATGGCAACTGCCGTTTAATCCTAAGTCGCTGTCAACCGTAAAATCGACTCCCGAAAACAAACTAATGCGATCGGGAAACTGTTTGGTAAGTTCCAGTAAAATCGGCGTAATAATCATTTCTGAGCGTGATTTTTCCGTATTACTCGCCAGAGCAAAAGGAACATTATAAGCTAAAGTTTCTGTTAAATGATTGCTGCATTCTAAAGCAGGTACAGCCGAAAATAAATCTTGCCTCGGCGAAATCGTTAAATTCAAAGCTTTTTTGACGCTTGCCAAACTAAAATCGCTGTAAGCCATAGATTTTACCCTTAATTTTTTACTTTCTTAGGACTTACGCAACTGACACATATATAGCCTTTCTCAGATAGATGAGGTACGACTGGGCATAGGGCATAGGGCATAGGGCATTGGGCATACCTCACCACGCTTGAGAACCGCTATAGTAGGGTGCGTCTGAGGTCTAAACCATTAATAATCGCTCTCTAACGAAAGCCTGACGCACCCTATAAGTCTAATAACTAATGACTAATGACTAATAACTAATGACTACTTTTGTTCTGGATGCGCGGCTTCCGGCGAAGCTGCACCCATTTGATTTATAGCAGCAATTAGCTGATAAAGTCGCCCCAAATCCCGCTGGTTGAAATGCAAAGTCAGGCGCGGCAGATCGAAAGTTGCATCTCCTATTTCCGGTGGCAAAGCTTGACTTTTTTCAATTTTTCCGGTGACAACAATATCGCTAAAATCAGTATTTAGCCGATCGACATTCTCCTCAGAAAGCTCTGTTTTCAAGCGAATTACCAATTTTTCGCGCACGTAGCGGCAGGAGTGATAAACCAGATAAAAACTACCGATCGCCTCGCAAGCGACATTTACATCGTCAGTAATCGTATACAGGCTGCGATCGTCGGCTGAAATCAAACCCCGGCCCCGCAATTGTTTTTGCACAAAATAATTCCAATCAAGCCAATAATCTCCTCCCGGTCGATCGATCAATACCAAAGGAGCCGGCCCGAACTTGCCAGTTTGAATCAAAGTCAGACACTCAAAAGCCTCGTCCAGAGTGCCGAAACCGCCCGGAAACAGAGCTAAAGCATCACTCTCCCGGAGAAAAAATAACTTGCGAGTGAAAAAATATTTAAAATTGAGCAATTTGGGATCGCCGGCAATGAAAGGATTAGAACTCTGCTCGAAAGGTAACTGAATGTTGAGCCCAAAAGAACGTTCAGCCGTCGCCCCCTCGTTCCCCGCCTGCATAATTCCCCCGCCGCCGCCAGTAATCACCATAAACCCCTGCTGGGCCATCGCCCGCGCAAAGTCTCTCGCCATCAAATATTCTGCAGATTCCGGAGACACCCTCGCCGAACCAAAAATCACAATTTTGCGAACGTGGCGGTAAGGATAAAACATCTCAAAAGCGCTCTCCATATCTCGGAGCGACGCCGCAATAATCTTCCAGTCTAGGCGATCGAGATCCTCTCCGGCCATTTGCACTATAGTAGAGAGCGATCGTTCGATCCACTCAGAGTGCTTCAACATTGGCAAGCGATCGACCAAATCGATCAATTCAGCTTGGAGGGACTCAAAACCTTGACCAGACCCAGAACGAATCATGAATTTTTCCGAAACGGTAACAAATTGTCGCTACTAAAAATTAAGGGGCAAGCCAAAGTTAGAAGCCAATAGCCACCAGCAAATTGCCATGCTGGCCACTAATAACTTTTCCCGTAGCTTAGCCCCGGTTCTGAAGCGAGTTAGCTTTCGCGGCCCACAAAGAACAGCGCGAAACCCCTCGCAGTTCAGTTAAATGTACTTTTCCAGAGTGTTGGCCAGAGTAGTTTTCGGAACTGCCCCAACCACCATATCCACACGTTGACCGCCCTTAAATATCATCAGCGTCGGAATGCTGCGGATACCGTATTGGCTGGCCACGTTAGGATTCTCGTCGGTATTAACTTTTACTACCTTGACCTGCCCTTCATATTGCTGGGCAATTTCGTCTACGACGGGCGCCACCATCCGACAGGGCCCGCACCAGGGAGCCCAAAAATCCACTAGAACTGGAACTTCGCTATCGAGCACTTCCTGCTTAAAGGTAGAGTCGGTTACTTGCGCGGCTGCTGACATCCCTAGCCATCCTTGTAAATACTATTTCTCGGATAACAAGTCTAGCAAAAAGTGTAACCACTTGCGTCAACGATTTTAACAGAATGCTTCCGAAGCAAGAAGGAAGAAGGCTTCCGAAGGCAGAACGCACAAGGCATTCGACAGAAGGCTTCCGAAGGCAGAACGCACTTATGCAGAAGAAAAATTCTCCCACTCTCCCCCTCTCCCTCTCCCTCTCCCTCTCCCTCTCCCCCTCTTCCTCTCTTCCTCTCTTCCTCTCCCCCACTCTCCCCCTCTCCGGAGCTAAGAGCCTCAGCCCTGTACCTAGTAAGCAAGAGCGAAGATTTTCGGCAAAAAAGGAACCGCCCGAACAGTAGTCCGGGCGGAGTGTGGTGTGAGGAGTGAACGGAAACATGCGTCTCCGCTTCTTCTATTGTGACATCTCCTTCTCGATAATTCCACAATATTCTGTAAATTTCGAGACTGTGGAACAAATTTTGTCAAGGTATACTGGTATTCGATCAGTAAATCTACTTACCCATGCCCAACTGCTGAGCTTTTTGATAGACTTTACCCTCAGTCAGCAGAGAAGGAGCAATTACCACTTCCACTTGCTGCATCTCCTTAAGATCCTTAGCGCCCAAGGTACCCATGCTAGTTTTCAGAGCTCCGAGCAAGTTGTGCGTACCGTCATCTAGCACTGCAGGCCCGCGCAAAATTTGCTCCACAGTACCCGTAGTCCCCACGCGAATGCGAGTGCCACGCGGCAAAACTGGGCTGGGAGTCGCCATCCCCCAGTGAAAGCCGCGGCCGGGAGCTTCGGCAGCCCTGGCAAAGGGCGAACCAATCATCACTGCATCGGCACCGCAGGCAATGCACTTGCAGATATCGCCGCCGGTAATTAAACCGCCGTCAGCAATCACCGACACGTATTTGCCAGTTTCGCGATAGTAGTCGTCCCGCGCGGCGGCGCAGTCTGCTACCGCTGTGGCTTGGGGAACGCCGACACCCAATACGCCCCTAGATGTGCAAGCAGCCCCCGGCCCAATGCCCACGAGAATGCCCGCGGCGCCAGTTTTCATTAAATTTAGGGCGACTTCGTAGGTGACGCAGTTGCCCAAAATTACTGGTATCGGCATCTCTTGACAAAATTGAGTTAAGTCTAGAGGCGCGATCGACTCAGGGGAAAGGAAAGCTGTCGAGACTACTGTTGCTTGCACAAAAAATATATCGGCTCCCGATTCAGCAACCGCCCGGCCGTATTTGCTCGCAGCCGCCGGTGTACCGCTGACGGCGGCAATCCCTCCTCCTGCTTTAATTTCTTTAATTCTCAGCTCGATTAATTCTGGCTTGATGGGTTCGGCATAGAGTTGCTGCATCAGGGAAACAAATTCGTGGTTCCCGACACTGGCGATGCGCTCTAATATTGGCTGGGGGTCGGCATAGCGGGTTTGAATTCCTTCTAGGTTGAGCACGCCCATTGCTCCCAATTCCGACAGCAAAATGGCCATGCGGACATCGACTACTCCGTCCATTGCGCTGGCGATAATCGGGATTTCTCGATCGATCCCGCCAATCTGCCACTTGGTATCTGCCAAACTCGGATCGAGGGTGCGCTGTCCTGGTACAAGCGCGATTTCATCTATGCCGTAAGCTCGGCGAGCACTTTTGCCCCGCCCAATTTCAATATTCACGCTGTTTCACTTCCACAATGTATTTAAATTAGAGTAACAAAATCGTAGCCGGTCGGCAGGTAGCGATCGCGCAAATGAGTTTAAAAAGCCTGATCTTGATTGGATTTTATGAAATCGAAGGGGATACTTTTCCTCAGCAACGGCCACGGGGAAGACGCGATTAACTGTCAAATTCTCCAAGCTTTGAGAGCATCTGGCACGGATGTTGATGTTTCGGCGATGCCGATTGTAGGTGACGGGGCTGCTTACCGCCGATCGACCGTGCCCATTATTGGGCCCACCAGTCAAATGCCGTCTGGGGGCGTTTTTTACATGAATCCCCTGTTTTTCCTCAAAGATATTGGGGCCGGGCTGATTGCTTTGACTTGGCAGCAATTGCAGGCTGTTTGGACGCATTCGCGCCACTGCGATTTGGTGGTGGCGACTGGGGATATTGTCGCCGGAGCGATCGCCCATGCCAGCAACCGCCCCTATATAATTTTTCTATCGGCCCATTCTAGTTATTACGAGGGGCGAGTCGATTTGGGTTTAATCTTGTGGCAGTTGCTTTGCTCAGAGAAATGTCTGGCGGTTTTTACTAGAGATGCTTTGACTGCTGCTGACTTAAACCGACAGGCTTTAAAGAAAGCTCAGTTTGTCGGCCATCCTGTCATGGACAACCTCAATTCTACGGGCAAAGATTTGCAGTTAATACCCGGAGTTCGGACGATCGCCCTTCTCCCAGGTTCTCGCCTCCGGGAAGCCACTAACAACCTCGTTTTGCTCCTGGAACTGGTTAAAAAAATTGCTAGTAACTCTACTGTACCGGTGCAGTTTCGGGCTGCTTTAGTTCCGGATTTAATGACTCAATTAGAGGATATTGCGGCGCGATGCGGATGGCAAATGCGATCGGGAAAGCTGATTTTTCCAGCAATCAAACGGTCTTTTCATGAAGAAAAAATAGTCGAAGTGATGTGCTGGGCCGATGCTTTCGCCGATATTTTGCAGCAGTCGAGTTTAGTAATTGGGATGACTGGAACTGCTGTCGAACAAGCTGTGGGCTTGGGAAAACCTGTAATTGCAGTACCGGGAAACGGCCCAGCCTTTACCTATCGGTTTGCGGAGGCTCAAAATCGGCTTTTAGGTGATTCCGTGCAGGTTATTGGCACGCAACCAGCAAATTCTGATATTCTCAAGGAAACTGCAAGGGCCGTCGATCGCACTTTGCAAAATGATAAATATTTAGCCAGTTGCATTCAAAATGGTTTAGAGAGAATGGGGCGATCGGGCGGCAGCATAAAAATTGCTAATTACGTGACAAACTATCTTGGTTATTGATTGTGGTAGGGTGCGTCAATCGATTTGAGATTTGAGATTTGAGATTTGAGAATTGAAGCATTGACTTGCGCGAGATAAATACGTTCGGCAAGTTTCATCGGATACAGGTTTTTTATTTCTGGGTCCTGAGTCTGCTTTCGGAATGAATCACGTGGCGGGTATCCTGGATGCTTGATTGTCAGGTTTGAAATTTTCAAGCGCCACGAAAAGTCTAATTCTGACGCACCATTTATTTCCTGGTGCGTCAGTATGAGATTGTTGATTTGTCGCGAAAATAATTGTGGCTGACGCACCCTACTGCTATTTCAACAACTCAGAAACAGTTTTAAATTCGTAACCTTTCGACTGCAAATCCTTGACAATCATCTCAGTTGCTGCTACGGTTTTCGAGCGATCGCCCCCACCGTCGTGCATCACCACAATCGAACCCGATCGCACATTGTCAATCACCCGATTTGCGATATCTTCCGCCGTGAGAGTTTTTTCATAATCTTGGGAATCCACATCCCACATAATCAGTTTTTTGTCCATTTGGGATAACAAATAAGACAAAACTACAAATCGCCTACCCCAAGGTGGCCGAAAACTAATACTGTCTTGCTTCACCCCAACTTCCTGCAAAAGTTTGTCCGTTTTTTCAATCTCAGACAGCAAAACTTCCTGGGGTTTAAACATCATATCTTTGTGAGAGTAGGAATGGTTTGCCAACTCATCTCCCCTCGCCACAATCATTTTCACGATTTCTGGATGTTTCTCAATATTGCGACCGATTTCAAAAAAAGTTGCTTTAACTTTATAGCGGTCTAAGATATCTAAAAGCTGATTTGTATAGGGAGGATAGGGTCCGTCGTCGTAGGTGAGGGCAACAACTTTCACTTCGGTATCGGCGCGGTTGATGCCGAAATAATTGTGAAATTTAGTAACTTTAATTAACAGCGATACTGCGAAAATTAACGCTATTGTGAAAAGCAGAAACTTTTGTAAAATTTTACCGATTCGCATAGCTGCACGCACTCGATCGAGAATGAAAGTGGATTGTTGTCAGATTACCACAATTGGGTAACTGAATCCTTAAGCTATTTTATCATTAATTATTGCCCGTTCCGAACTTTTTCAGTTTTGGCGATCGTACAATAGCTAGACGCTTCAAGTGCCAGTACACTTGTATCATACATATAGCGTAAGTAAGTCCAGAGCAAAAAAGCAATAATAAAAGATCCGGAGTTGTGGGGGGTGTAAGGCAAGGATGTATATTCGCAGCGAGTTTACTGTTGCTCTCACCCGCTCCTCCCCATGTTATATTTATTTGTATACTCAACTTTTTTAGGCAGCAATAATTCCCAACATGATTTCACTGCCAGATATCACAATTGTCAGCCAGATTTACGAAAGTGCTAATTCCCTCGTATACCGAGGCATCCTCAAATCTAATCAGCAACCTGTAATTTTGAAACTCCTCAAAGAGGATTACCCCACCCCAGCCGAACTCTACCGCTATCAGCAGGAATACGAAATCACTCGCCTTCTCAACCTAGAGGAAACGATTAAAGCCTACGAACTGCGAAAATACGATAACACACAACTCATGTTGTTGGAAGATTTTGGAGGAGAGTCCTTAAAAATCCTGCTGGATGGCCGTCCCTTGGCATTACCAGAGTTTCTCCACCTAGCCATCCAAATCACAGATGCGTTAGGCAAAGTTCATCAAAAAAATGTCATTCACAAAGATATCAATCCATCTAATATTGTCTTGAATCCTCAAACAGGACAATTAAAAATTATTGACTTTGGCTTATCTACCATCCTATCCCAAGAGAATCCCAGCCTCAAAAGTCCTAATCTTCTAGAAGGGACATTGGCTTATATGTCTCCAGAACAAACAGGCAGGATGAATCACTCACTAGACTATCGCACTGACTTTTATTCTCTTGGCGTTACTTTCTATGAGCTGCTAACCAACCAGTTGCCTTTTGAATCCGTTGATGCACTTGAGTTAGTCCATTGCCATATTGCAAAACAACCCACTCCACCTCATGAAAATAATCCAGAAATTCCCTTGACTGTCTCAGAAATTGTCATGAAGTTAATGGCCAAAATGGCGGAAGATAGATATCAAAGTGCTTGGGGAATCAACGCCGATTTAAAAACTTGTCTCGCTCAATTTAGAAATGGTAAATTTCAAGCTTTTTCCTTGGGATACCAAGATATTTATCCTCAATTGCAACTCCCTCAAAAACTGTACGGGAGAGAATCACAGATTGAGTCCTTATTGAGTGCCTTTGATCGTCTAGCGTCGAGACAAGAAAAACAAGTAGGGGCTGGTTTAGCAAATAACCTGAGTAACCCAACGACAACTCAGTCAAAAAATCGGCCCGTAGAGACACAAACTGAACTCATGCTAATTTCGGGATACTCAGGTATTGGGAAATCAGCTTTAGTTCAGGAACTGTATAAGCTCATCACTCAAAAAAGCGGCTACTTTATTGCAGGTAAATTTGACCAGTTGCAACGCGATATTCCCTATCAAGCTTTAGTCGCTGCCTTCCAAGAATTGGTGCGACAATTGCTCACCGAAACTGAACGCCAATTACAACATTGGCGAGAGAAGATTCGACGTGCATTAGGAATCAACGGACAAATTATTATTGATGTCATCCCCGAAGTGGAACTGATTATTGGCAAACAGAATCCCGTCCCAGAATTACCTGCAACCGAAGCAAGAAATAGGTTTAATTTAGCTTTTCAAAACTTTATTCAAGTTTTTTGCCAAAAAGAACATCCCCTCGTCCTATTTCTAGACGACCTTCAGTGGACAGACAGCGCTACGTTGCAATTGCTCCAGTTGATCATGACCGATTTTACTACTCAATATCTGTTTGTAATCGGATCTTATCGAGATAACGAAGTCAGTGCAACTCATCCTACTATGCTGACTTTATCTGAGATGAAAAAACAGGGAGTAGTAATTAATCATCTCTCTCTTTCACCATTGAATTTAAACCAGGTTAATGAATTCATTGCGGATACGTTGAAAACCGAGTGCGTCCCTACGCAAAGATTAGCCGAGTTGGTTTGGCAAAAAACACAAGGAAATCCCTTTTTTATTAAAGAGTTTATCAAGTCACTTTATACAGAGCAATTGCTGAATTTTGATCCAAATGCTGGGGCTTGGTATTGGGATTTAGAGCAAATTATAACGAGGAATATTACTGATAACGTTGTTGAGTTCATGGCCGATAAAATTCAAACATTATCAGAGTCCGCACAAAAAGTTTTACGATTAGCCGCTTGCATTGGCAACCAATTTGATTTAGAAACGCTTTCAATTATTAATGAAACTTCTCAAAAACAAACGGCTGATGAATTATGGAATGCTATTCAAGCAGGATTGATATTACCCCTTGGAGATGATTACAAATTCCTGAAAACAAACCGAGAGGCCAATGACTTAAAAATTACTTATAAATTTGCTCACGATCGCATCCAGCAAGCCGCCTATTCTCTAATTCCCCCAGACGACAAGCAAGCGGTTCACTGGAAAGTTGGGCAACTGTTGTTACAAAATACACCACCACAGGTACTCCAACAAAAGATTTTTGATATTGTCAATCAACTAAACTTCGGTATAGAAGCAATTGACGTTCAGTTAGAAAAAGATAAACTTGCTCCATTAAATCTGATTGCTGGCAAAAAAGCGAAGGTATCAGCAGCTTGGAAACCGGCTTGGAATTACTTAAGCATTGGTATAAATTGCCTGAGTGCAGATAGTTGGCTTCGTCAGTATGACCTAACTCTAGCACTGTATGTGGAAACAGTAGAAGCTGCTATCTTGAGTGGCCATGTTGAGGAAATGGAAAAATTGGCTGACATTGTGCTTCAACAAGCTACTTCATTGCTGGACAAAGTGAAAGTCTATGAAGTCAAGATTCAAGCCTATACAGCACAAAACCAACCCTTAGAAGCGATAGATACGGCCCTTTCAGTATTAAAGCTGTTGGGGATTCGCTTTCCCAAAAAACCAACAAAATTAAATATTTTCCTTGAACTGGTGAAGACTAAGTTAAGTTTAGCAGGGAAGCGAATCGAGGACTTAATCGACTTACCCGTGATGACTGACCCTTATAAGTTGGCAGCTATGCGTATCTTATCAGATATAGTGTCCGCTGCCCATTTGTCCAGACCTGACTTGCTACCGCTAATGGCGTTTAAACAGGTCAATTTATCCATAAGATACGGGAATACTTCTGTGTCTTCTTGTGCCTATGCTACTTACGGACTCATTCTGTCTGGAGAAACCGTAGGAGACATTGAGACTGGCTATGAATTTGGACAACTTGCTCTCTTGTTACTCGATAAGTTTAATGCTAAAGAACTCAAACCCCGAACCATATTTATTGTTAATTACTTTGTTAAACATTGGAAAGAGCATCTTAGGGAAACTTTAAACCCTTTGCAGAATGCTTACTCGATCGCCCTAGAAACAGGAGACTTAGAATACGCCGCTTATTCAGCTTGCGTATACTGCTACCACTCCTATGTATTGGGGAAGGAATTGGCAACACTGGAGCGAGAGATGGCCATGTACAGTAATACCCTCAGCCAACTGAAGCAAGAAACATCATATTACTATAACCAACTCAATCGACAGGTTTTATTGAACTTGATGGGACAGGCTGAAGATAAATGCCGTTTAATCGGTGAAAACTATGACGAAACAAAAATGTTACCCCTGCATCAAGAGGCAAATGCTCAAAATCTTTGTCGATCGGTCTATTTTTACAAGCTATTTCTCTGCTATATTTTTCAAGACTATCAGCAAGCTATAGAAAATGCTAAATCAGCCGAAAAATATAGCGATAGCGCTGTAGGTACTATTCCTCTCTACCATTTCTACAATTCTTTAGTTTATCTGGCTATCTATTCTGACGCACCACAATCCGAGCAAAAACTCATCCTCCAGAAGGTGAAAGCCAACCAGAAAAATATCAAAAAATGGGCGCACTTTGCTCCGATGACTCATCTCCATAAATTCTATCTAGTGGAGGCAGAGCGATATCGAGTTTTGGGTGAAAATGCTAGGGCGATCGACTACTACGATCGCGCCATTGCCTTAGCCAAAGAACATGACTACATCAACGAAGAGGCTTTGGCTAATGAACTGGCTGCCAAATTCTACATCGCTTGGGGAAAAGAGCAAGTTGCCCAAGCCTATATGACAAATGCTTACTACTGCTATTTACGTTGGGGTGCCACAGCTAAAATCACTGATTTGAAAGGACATTATCCAAAACTTTTAAAGCGTTTTACGACAGCCAATACGTCCCTATATTCGCGCAACAGCCTGTCTAATACCTCTGGCAGCACTTCAGGTGAACTCCTGGATTTGGCAGCCTTGATGAAAGCATCTGGGGCAATTGCCAGTGAAATTGAGTTGGATAAACTCCTGACGACTTTGATGAGAATCCTGCTGGAAAGTTGCGGGGCACAAAGTGGCTATCTAATTTTAGAGTCTCAAGGACAACTAAGAGTCGAAGCGTCAGGGGAGGCCAACTCAAATCAGGTGATAGTGTTGCAATCGACTCCAATAGAAACCTGCCTGCCTTTGTCGATTATTCACTATGTTGAAAGGACTCAGGAAGGACTGATTGAAACCAATGTTGCCCGTGAAGGGAGATTTACTCAAGATGCTTATATCAAAACACAGCAGCCCAAGTCTATCCTTTGTGCCCCTCTGCTCAATCAAGGGCAATTAATTGGAATTGTTTACTTGGAAAATAATTTAGCAGATGGCGTTTTTACACCCGATCGCCTGGAAGTGATTCAATTGCTTTCAACTCAGGCGGCGATCGCCCTTACTAACGCCAGACTCTATACTCAAGTACGATCGACGCAAAATCGCCAGAATAAATTCCTTAATGCCATTCCTTTTGGCATATCCGTTCACGACGCCAAAGGACAACTGGTTTTCGCCAATCCAGTTTCACAGCAGTTACTGAATATTCAAGATTTACCCAAAGCCGAAATCGAGCAACTCTCAAAAACCTATCACGTTTATCGGGCAGGCACAGGCCAGATGTATCCAGTGGAACAGCTACCCTTGGTGCGATCGCTTCGCGGTGAAAAAACATGGGCGGATGACTTGGAACTGCACTACAGTGAGCGAATCGTTCCCTTAGAAGTAACTAGCACGCCAATTTTTGATGACACGGGTAATGTAGAATATGCGATCGCAGCTTTTCAAGATATTAGCGATCGCCAGCAAGCACAGATTACGGTCATTGAAAATGTCCGTTTAGAACAGGAAATTCGCGAACGCAAAAAAACAGAAGAGGCTCTGCACCAGAGCGAGGCACGCTACCTTGGTATTCTGGAAGACCAGACAGAACTGATTGCCCGGTATCTGCCAGATGGTACCGTTACCTTTGTCAATGAAGGCTACTGTCGATTTTTTGAACAGACAAGGGAACAACTCATAGGCCATCACTACGAACCTGTCGTGTTTGAGGAAGACCGCGAATATGTAACCAGACTAATCAATTCCATTAGCAAAGAAAATCCCGTTGTCACAATTGAAAATCGGGTGATTGTTAGCTCCCAAGTGCGTTGGACGCAGTGGGTTAACCGAGGGATATTTGATGATTCCGGTTGCATTGTTGAATTCCAGGCGGTAGGACGAGATATCAACGCTCGCAAAAAAGCCGAAGCAGAACTCGAGCAAGCAAAAGACGCTGCTGAAGCTGCCAACAAAGCTAAAAGCACATTTCTTGCCAACATGAGTCATGAATTGCGAACTCCCCTCAACGCCATTATCGGCTTTTCTCAACTGATGAATCAGGATACAAATCTGTTAACTGAACAAAAAGAGAACCTTAACATTATTTATCGTAGTGGAAATCATTTATTATCTCTAATTAATGAGGTACTTGACCTTTCCAAAGTAGAAGCGGGACGCATGACTCTATCGGAAACTAACTTTGATATTCATCAATTACTAGCTGATGTCGAGGAGATGTTTGCGTTGAAAGCCAAATATCAAGGCTTACAATTACTGTTTGAATGTGCTGCCGACGTTCCTAAATATATCTATGCTGATGAAGTTAAGTTGCGGCAAGTGCTGATTAATTTAATCAGTAATGCCATTAAGTTTACCTCTTCGGGAAGCGTGTCTGTAGAACTAAAAAGTAAACAGGCAAAAACCCAAAGTGAAGCCGAAACACAAATAACCACAAACCAACAACAAACAACCATTATCTTTGAAATAAAAGATACCGGACTTGGCATCGCTGCAGACGAACTAGAGAAACTATTCAAACCCTTCGTACAAACAGCATCAGGTCAAAAAGTGCAGCAAGGAACCGGATTAGGACTGACGATTAGCCGTCAATTTGTCCGCTTGATGGCAGGTGAAATCACCGTTATCAGCGGTGGCAAAGCTTTCACCCCTGGAATGCCTCTCAAGGAATTTTTAGAAGAGACAACGGGCACAACATTTAAATTTGACATTCCTGTGGGCCTCGCTGATGCCAGCACAATTCAAAATCAACCCCACAGTCGTCGCGTCGTTGCCCTAGCGCCTAACCAGCCCCAATATCGCATCCTAGTAGTGGACGATCGAGATTACAATCGGCAACTGTTAGTTAAACTCCTCAAACCTGTTGGCTTTGAAGTGCAAGAAGCGAGTAACGGTATTGAAGCGCTGGAAATTTGGGATTCCTACTCACCGCATCTGATTTGGATGGACATGAGAATGCCCATTATGGATGGGTATGAAGCCACGAAACGCATTAAAGGCACCATTAAAGGTCAAGCTACTGCTGTTATTGCTATTACTGCTAGCGTGTGGGAAGAAGAAAAGGCAGTTATTTTATCGGCTGGTTGTGATGATTTTGTGCGAAAACCGTTCCACACAGAAGCCATTTTTGACATCCTGGCTAAACATTTGGGGGTCGATTATATTTATCAGGAGCAAGAGCTACCCTCTCCCCATTCTAATGTGACTGGAGAACCGTTAAATTTCACTGATTTATTAACAGCGATGTCAAAAGAATGGATAGTAAAATTATATGAAGCAGCTATTGACGCTGATTCGGAATTAGTTTTTCAAATCCTAGAGGAGATTCCTGAATCTCACGCTTTCGAGCTTCACACTCTCAGAAATTGGGTGACGAAGTTTCAGTTTGAGAAGATTCTTGATTTAACTGAACCCTTGATTGGTGAATGATGATACAGCAGATTGCAGGTTTATGAAGTAAACTCTCGATCGATCCCCCTGGCGCCCCCCTTAAGAAGGGGGGGACAAGAGTATTCAAAGTCAACCCCTACTCCCCTACAACCAGGGGGATTTAGGGGGATCGAGACTCAGCTAAAAGCGAGATTTCTTGGCTCGGATTGCGTAAGTAATGTTTATGCTATTTGATGCTAGTACGCCGTTGGTTCTGTTCCATCATTGACTTTAATGGCGACTGTTTTAAGTCTGTAAGATCGCGGATGGTAATTGAGCAACCGTCTCCCAATTTAACAGCAGTGAAATAATAGCATTTGCCAAGGTAATGACTTTCTAGATGAACCTCTCCTTCAAGCGATTCTCCAGTCTCAACAACTTCTACTAATAAATCAAACAATCCTGGACTCAATTGATTAAGCAGTTTTCTCAGCACGGGTTCCCCCGCGAGTTCTGTTCGTTTTTTCCCTAAGAGTCTGGCAAAGACAGGGTTAACTACCAAGCAGCGAAAATCTTCAATTTCTCCAGCAATATCCCCCCTCATCGCCTCTACTGCAGCTATTCCATCCAGAGATGAGTTTAGCAAATTTGCCAGCAGGGCGCGAGATTGGTAGGCAATTTCTGCGGTTTGCTGGTGTCGCTCGATTGCTTCTTTAAGCTGGCGTTTTTGGTGCTGGATAGTGACCTGAGTTTCGAGGCGCACTAGCACTTCTTCCGGCTGAAAAGGTTTAGAGATGTAGTCAACTCCCCCTACCTTAAAAGCTTTGACTTTATCAAAAACTTGGTCAAGTGCGCTTAAGAAAATAATCGGAATTTCTGAGGTATTTTCATCAGATTTGAGAGCTTCGCAAACTTGATAGCCGTCCATGTCTGGCATTTTAATATCCAGCAATATAGCATCGGGGGGATGATTGCGAACAGTCCTCAAGGCCATCGTACCATTGGTGACGCAGCGAACTTTATACCCATTTTTAGTCATAATTTCGGTGAGAAAATGCAGATTCTCTGGGAGGTCATCAACAATTAAAATGTTACCTTTGGGAGTTTCTAATTGATTGATTTCACTTGTTTCAGCCGCACCCATCGCCATAAGTTCGCCTTCGTCTTTGGTATGGGCGATCGCACTTGTGGTGTTTTGCTTCTCTAGCAGAGAGCGGAAGTTATTCTTAGTAACTTTTTCTCCCATTACGTCTGAAAGGCGCTGCCACAGGAGGGAAGATGAATCTTTGATATGTCCTACGCTGAGGTACAAGCTGTCAGCAACAGCACTATAAGTTGCGTTTTTCCAAGCAGCTTTTAAGATTTCCTGCTCGAGAAAATTTAACGGTTTACTGGTTTTTGACTCTAAGGCTGATTCGATAAATTCTAGAGCTTGTTCAAAAGTCATGTACAAATCAATCTCATCGGGTAAGGTTTTTTCAATTGGGCACCCTAACTTTGAGTTATACACCGTACTAAGTCGGTGGAGAAATTCCTAATAGTTATTATGACAGACTTATTGACACTTACGCTCCGGGGCGATCGCCCCCGATCCTCATTTTACCTTGTCGAAGCAAAAGTAGCGATCGCGCCCCCCTAATTCTTTGTGAGGGCGATCGGCTTAAACCCTTGTCAGCACAAGGCTTTTAAGTTGCTTGTCACCCCCTCGACGCCTACGACATCGAGTCTTTGAAATATATAAAGCTCTTAACAAATCTGAAAAACGGGTTCATTTTTCATAAATCTGAGTTCGCTACCTAGCGGAGAACCGTATAAATCACTACCAAGGCTTGTATTTATCCAAAAGACAAGCCTTGATTAGTTTTTATATGGTCACATAAAAACATCCGCCGATTAGCGCCGACAATTCCCTTAATTTTCAGTATTATCACTGATGTATTTTAGCGCGTGATAGTGTATATCTCACTCAGAAATATGCCCATTAGGCAAAGATCCGACTTTTCCGACTTTATGATCCGACTTTTCCGACTTGCTTTATGCCTATATTCCCAACATACTATTAATAGCATCTACCAAAAGACAGATAACAGTGCCAGTCATGCTGTCGATCTGCTCCATCTAAAGATAGATAGTAAAACCAGGGCGTCCGACTTTTCCGACTTTACGATCCGACTTTTCCGACTGACAGGGGTAGGGGAGGGGAGCGATGATAGAGATATGGAAAGGATACAGCCTCAAGAAAAAGCATTGCATCATTTTGGGATGAATCTTGTAGGGTCGATCGAAGATCCCGCCGGCAAAATAAGGGTTTTCAGCTTTGATAAAATTCAAAACCATCCCGCAAATATGCAACGCTCTTTTTGAAAGGTGCTGAAAGATATGGAGGAAAGTGGGTGCACTTAGCTGTTTTCCAAGTCTAAGCGATCGCTCGGTTAACACAACAGCAATAGGATAATTCACCTATTGCTTAACAAAACCATCCAACAATAGCAACGTGCCGGAATTGGCTGCGGTTGGAGCAGAAATAAGAATTGATCGGAACCCCTGTTAATTGAACACACAAATTATCTAATTACCAGGATTATGACCATCCTTAACTACAACGAAACTACCTACCTGCAAGAAAATCCCGACGTGGCACAAGCCGTAGCTTCAGGCATTATTCCCAACGGCTTCGAGCATTGGGTAAAGTTTGGTTTTATTGAAAAAAGAAACCCACAAATTTCCTTCAACGAGCAATTTTATCTAGATGCTAACCCCCAGGTAGCAGCAGCAGTTGCCAACGGTAGTTTCTCAAGCGGATTTGAACATTATGCGCGGTTTGGAGCCGCTGAAGGTCGAGATCCCGTTGCCAGTACCACACCCACAGGATCTCAACTTCAAGAAATCTTAAAGCGCGGGTTTGTGCGGGTTGCAGTTAACGAGGATGCGATCGGATTTAGCAACCGAGAAGCCGACGGTTCATTTAGTGGGATTGGCATTGATTTTAGTCGCGCCATTGCCACTGCTTTGTTTGGGAACCCGAATGCAGTAGAATTCGCAGTCGTCAAGGCGGGTGAAGACTTTAACAGTGTTGCCAGTGGCGCAGTGGATATCGCTGCCACCCTGCCCACTCAATCTGTGCTCCGCGATGCCAGTTTAGGAGTAGATTATTCGCCTACAGTTTTCTTCGACACTCAAGCGGTATTGGTGCGTGGTAATAGTGGAATTAGTTCTGTTGAGCAGTTATCAGGAACAACCATCGGCGTATTAGCAGGAACGCGCTCTGGGCAAAATTTAATAGATGTCGCCCAACGTGCCGGAATCGCCCTCAATATCCAAACTTTCCCCTCACAAGATGCTCTGTTTGGCGCTTACGATGCGGGACAATTGGGGGCAGTTTCGATTAATCGCGGGGTTCTCAGCAATCGCATTCCCACCTTATCCAATCCGGGAAATCAAGTCATCCTGGATGAAGCCATTTCTAAAGAGCCTTTAGCACTCATCGTGCCGGAAAATCAGTCTGAATGGGCTGATGTGGTGCGGTGGGTGGTCAACGCTCCCATCCAAGCCGAATTTTTTGGCATCAACTCCCAGAATGTGAATGAATTTCTTGATGGAAATTCCGCCAGTAAGCGCTTCTTAGGCGTGGAAGGGAATTTAGGAGAATCTTTGGGGCTCAAAAATGATTTTGCCTTGAAAGTTATCCAACAAATTGGTAATTACGAAGAGATTTACAATCGCAATTTCAATCCCGAAGTGCTGCCGCGCCAGCTCAATGAACTAATGTTTGTCGAGCCTGGGGGACTGCTTTATTATCCACCATTTTCGGGGACTGACGAATTAAGTGTACCCTTGGTGAATAACGACAACCGCAACGTTTTACAGGAAGTTTTAGACCGGGGGTTCGTGCGCGTTGGGGTGAGAAATGATGCACCTGGACTCGGTTTTTCTGACCCCAACGGCAATTTAACCGGATTTGATGTGGATTTGGGTCGGGGACTAGCAGCTTCCCTATTTGGCGACCCCAACGCAGTGGAATTTGTGATTCAGAAAACCGGTGCTCAGCGCTTCAGCGATGTCGCCAATGGCATTGTTGATGTAACTAGCCGTAACGCTACACATAACCTCAAGCGGGATGCTTTGCTGGGGGTAGATTTTGCCCCCATTAATACTTACGATGCTCAATTTGTAGTAACACCAACCGCCAGCGGAATTACCTCTTTTGAACAGCTTGCAGGTCGCCGAATTGGGGTGAGTGCAAATACCACTTCTGAGGCAACTCTGCGAGAAAAGCTGAGTGCTTCGGGCATTAATGCGGAAATCGTAGCCTTAGATAGCTTCCAGACCCTATTTGATAGTTATATCAAGGGCGAATTGGATGCGCTCACCGGTGATGGAGGTCTGATTATCTCTCGTCTTCTCACCTTACCCCCTGAGCAGCGAGACCAGCATCAGCCATTTCCAGAAGTCTTGGGAGAGGAGCCTTTAGCAATGGTGGTGGACGAGAATCAATCCCAGTGGAAGGATGTGGTTTCTGGAGTTACTTATTCTCTTTATGAAGCGTTAGAACTGGGTTTAACTTCAGAAAATGTGCGCCAGGAAATCAATAGTTCAGATCCAGTTGTCCGCCGCTTTTTGGGAGTGGAAGGAAATGTGGGAGAAAGTCTGGGTTTGTCGAATAATTTTGCTTTGAATGCGATTTCTGCCGTGGGGAACTATAACGAGATGACCGCTCGCAACTTCCCGGGTATTCCTGTTAGCCCTTTGCAAGCGCCTTATACCGAGGGCGGTTTCTTGTTCTCCGTTCCTTTTGCTTAATTGGCTTGAGTCGGGGTGATTCACGAATCACCCTTGCAACAATAAACCTTGAATATTGGCTAAGGACACTGAATCCAATCTTTAGCCGGATAAATACTCAGACTAGACTCAGCTAGATGTTTCCGGGATTGGGGTGCAACGAAAAAAGCAACAGAAAAATGTTCCTTCACATCTATCTTTCACCACCTTTAAAATCATGTCAAATTCTCAATCACTTATTGCAACAGACATTCGGTATTGTCCAGAAGATATAGAGAAAGCATTTTGGCAGCTATGGCAGCAGAACCGAGATTATCTTTACCGTTGCTGTCTCAGGTGGATGGGAGGGAATCCTACTGATGCGGAAGAGGTGCTCAGTCGCGCCATGCTCAAAGCTTTGGATAAATTGCCAGACTATGCCGAAAAAATCA
The DNA here is from genome assembly GCF_036705045.1 of Microcoleus sp. BR0-C5. Lineage (NCBI taxonomy): Bacteria > Bacillati > Cyanobacteriota > Cyanophyceae > Oscillatoriales > Microcoleaceae > Microcoleus > Microcoleus sp. BR0-C5. The sequence continues at coordinate 21,531 of NZ_JAUBTR010000026.1, read as the reverse complement.
CCAATCTCCGAGCTTGGATCACCCGCTTAACCCATAATTTATGTATAGATATACACCGAGAACGTCGCCGGAAAGCAATGCAGATGGAGGATATTGAAGAAGTAGCTGCTACAGGAAATTCAGCAGTTATTTCTGGTTTGAACTCTCCTGAAGAAGCACTTCTACATCATGAGTTGGGACAGTACATTCGCCGCGCTATTGATACTCTTCCTTCTCGATTACGCAATCCGTTTATCCTGCGTTACTGCCACCAGATTGCCTATCAAGATATTGCCCAACAACTTGCTCTCTCGCTCAATAACGTTTACAAGCGCATCCAACAGGCACGAGAACTTCTGCAAAAGCGTTTGAGCAGGTATTTGTCGGGGGTGGATGATGCTTTGTTAGAGTCCTCCGAGTCCTCTAAAAAGGGGGACGTTGCCTCGATGGGCGATGATTTTGCTGTAGGGGTAGTGCCCCCGTGCCTACCCCGTCAAGATTGTGGGGCAGCCACGGTTGGGGCAGCCACGGGTGAGGCAGCCTCCGTTGGGGCAACCACGGGGGAATTGCCCCTACAATCCGATGAAACGATCGCATCCGACTCGATCGCCCCCATCCCTCAGAACATTGGCGAGACAATTAATTATCAAGTAACAGCAATATGTCTAGAAACAGTACACTCCGGGTGGTATCCCTCACTCAGTCCTGTGGGGTGGAGTTGAATGCTTACCTAGTTCTCGACGAAAAGCCAGCCCGAATTGACCAGAAGCTGAAAACATTAAGTGAGTACGTGCAGCAGTATCCTTCTGGGTGGAAGAAACGGTTGGAATTGGCGAATCTGCTGTATGCAATGGGTCGTATTGAGCAGGCGGTTGAGGAGTATCGCCAAGTGATCGATCGGCAGCAACCATTGATTGGCGTGCGGTTGCAATTGGGGAAACTCTTGCAGCTTATGGGACAAGAGGTTGAGGCCATAGCGGTTTATGAAAGTGCCTTGGCCTATGCACGCAATCAGGCGACTCGGCAGCATATCAGCGGATCGATCGCACTCTGTAGAGGTGACACTCAAGCCGCGATACTCGCTTTTGAGTCGGCGGCTTCCCTAGAACCAGATAATGCGGCTCACTGGCTGGCGTTGGGGCAGGTGCAAAGGGGGAGAGGGGATGCGGTTGCAGCTTTGCGAGCCTTTGATGCCGTTTTGTCACTGCACCCGGATGATGTTGTAGCGCTGATTGACAGCTACGACGCGAGTCAGGCGGTGGGGAATGTGCGCCAAGCGCAGCGGCGGTTGAGCAAAGTGCTAGAGGTGGCTCCGGGTGATTTCCGAGCGCTCAAACGACTGGCGGATACTCGTTGCCGGATGAGATTGGTATCGGGTGAGGAGGGAAAGCAGACTAAACAGATAATTGGTTCTGTGCTGCAACTGGCTCCTGATGCGGCGGATGCCCGCGACTTGCTGGCATATTATCACGTTTTCCGGGGGGAGTCGGCTAACGGGCTTGGGGTGTTGGAACGGTTTACTGAGGAACACCCGAATCATCCTAGGGGTTGGTATTCCTATGGGCGGTGCTTGTTCCATACGGGGGAATATCAGAAGGCGGCTGAGGCGATGCTGAAAGCTTATCGTCTGTACCCCAATGATTGTGAAATCGATCGGGCGTTGTGTGAGATTTTGCCTTTAACCTCTCCCCCAGTTCCTCTCGATCCCCCCCAGCCCACAGCAGGGCGGTTTCATTCTCAGAAAAAACGTGAATTTTGTAGGGGTAGTGCCCCCGTGCCTACCCCCGACCCAGACGATTCGATCGGGATGGAAGACCAAGAGGGCCGGCACGGGGGCACGGCCCCTACGGATAATGAAACAGCCCTGGGGGATTTAGGGGGATCGAACCGTCAAGTAACCCTTACATCAATAGTAGAAGAGATGCTCGATCGTTTTCCCGATCGCTGGAGTGTTTGGACGACGGCGGGGCGGGTGTTGGTGGAAAGTTTTCAGGAGATTGAGCGAGGGTGTGGTGTCTCTGTGCGGGGGACGCAACTTGAACCGCAGTTACCTGATGCTTGGTTTGGTCATGGGCGGGTGTTGGCGCTGGCGGGGAAACACCGGGAAGCGGTGGAGGCTTTGGCGCAAGGATGGCAGTTGTTACCAGAAGAGGGGGGTTATCTGCAATCTGTGTCTGCTGCGGTGTGGCTGGGGGAGAGTTATCGGGTGTTGGGGGATGAAGTGGCGAGTCGGAAATGGTTGGAAAAGGCTGGTCTGTTCCGGGAATTGATGGAGTTTGACCCGGCGATGGCTGGTTACTGGCAAGGGAGAGCGTTGTTGGGGTTGGGGGATGTGACAGAGGCTGTGGAGGCGTATCGAAGTGCGTTGAGTCGGCGGTTGCTCTACCCTTTTCGCGGGGAGGTTGAGGAGGCTGTGAAACGGTTGAAAGGTAAGAGGCGAAAGGGCGATCGTGCTAAAGCGTAGATCCTTGATTTCTTAGGGAAGTCGGGGATCTGAACCTCTCAGAGTGCATTGAGTTAGGAAAAAACAGCCTCTAACTCGAAAAATTCAGAAATTGACCTCTGGATTCGTCTTATAGGTGTAGAGACAAACATACAAATTCGTCTCGACAGAAAGCACAGCAAATTCATCTAAAGAAGGAGAAAAATAATGATAAATAGGTGGAGACTCTAAAAGTAAAAATCAATTCTGAGCGAAAATTAATCAGTAATTGAAAATAGATGTAGGGTAGGCACTGCCGTCAGCGCCTACCCTACATTTTTTGTTGCTGACCTCAACTTGATGACAAAATCTGGTGTGATTGGAAATTAAAGTTCTTGTGCTGAGGGTGCATTTATCTAGGAAAAAACAGCCTCTAACTCGAAAAATTCAGACATTGACCTCTGGAATCGTCTTATAGGTGTAGAGATGGAAGGCGTAAATACAAATTTCGTCTCGACAGGGAAAGGTCAATAACATCCATCAGGTTAGGAAATTAGAAAATGGCTAAGATTCGTTTCAACAAGCTACAGTGCCGAAAAACAACAAGTGGTGGTGGCAAAGATGACACTTATGCAAAGTTTTTTGTGGATGGTAACTATCATAGTCGATGGCCGGACAACGGTGATTGCGACATGGGTGTAGGAGACGAGGCATACGTAGACCGCCAGTTCGAGTTCAAGAATTCTTTAAAGGTAGAACTGTGGGAATATGACAGTACGTCTTCCGATGATTATATGGGTGCTTACAAATTTGATGCATCAGAACGAGGTTCCGGAACTGCAACGCTTGCAAATCAAGAAGAAGGAGATGAATACAAACTCCAGTACGAATGTCTCGGTCAAAAGGCTAAAACCCTTCGTCTCGATTCTGGTAAGTGCGTATTAGTATCATCGGGGATAGATTCTAAGGTTATTGATGCAGCTTTTAATTTAGCAAGTGAGGTTTCCGAGGCAGCGGGACGTGTGCTTGCAAAGACTGAAAACCCCAAAGCTAAACTTGTTGGGGAGGCACTGGACGCAGGTGCCAAAGTTCTGATGCGTATTCCAGAATTAGTCAAGGCAATCAATGACGTTGGGGGTTATCCGGATCAGCTTTACCTGACTCGCACTAACCAACCAGGCGTAAATCGTCGGTTTTGGCCTGTTGGCGAATACTACGAAATCCGGAGCGGTCAGATTGTGCGTTTCGACGATGTGCGTTTTCCGCTTACCAGCCCCGTTGATATCAACCTTTGGGAGTACGATTTTGGCTCTGGGGACGATCACCTAGGTAGTTTCTCGATCGACACTGAGGAATCATTGGGTGTTCATGTGAAAACCATTACAAGTTCAACGGAATGTTCGATTTATTTGGTAGCATACCGCGTTACAGAAGAGGAATGGTAGTCCCTGGTAGGGCAATATTGTAACGGTGAAGCGGTGACGCTCCAAAACACCAAGTTCCACATCCTCGCCAAGCGCAACAGCTTCAGAGATAGCTGTACCATCTTTTGGCAGTTCCTCTAGCTGAAAAGAGCTCGCTCCTCACCCTGATTTGATTCAGGAGTCAAGAGAGCATCGCTCCTTTAACCACCTTCCAGCTACTTGCCTAACCTCTGCTATTTAAAACAGCCGAATACTGATAAATAATCCGAGCTAAAAACTTTAAAAACTCGGATTATTTATCATCTATATGTCGTTTTTTGAGTAATATAATGTTTATATAAACTCTGATTTTTAACCTTGACATTCTATTTACCATCGATTAGTATTGAGGAAGTTGAGAACAAACAACTCAATCAAAAACAACAAAAAAAGGACAAAATTATGCGGATACTTCGTAGATTGTAAACGATTTGGGTTTTAAAAATAGACCTCTTGCAAAAATAATTAGGACGGGCTCTGGGGCCCATCCACAAAAATCATTTTTTATGGTGGGGTAGGCGTCTCGCCTGCCCTATAAATTGATGAAAAAGACTTTTGCAAGAGGTCTAATTAATCCGTCAAATCATCTTGATAACGCTGATTAACTGCGAATAAAAATCGCTATAGGGTGGGCATTGCCCACCCTACTTAGTAAGTATCTATCAAGATTATAACTGTAAAAGTACAAATCGTGCCCGCAGACAAACTCTCATAACTCATGGAACTGATTTGGTTCTTTAAAACCCTCAACAAATACATTGCCTCCTACAAATGGCAATTCATTTTACTCTTTACCTGCCTGATATTCGACGCAGCATTTGATTCAGTCTTCCGAGCCAGCTTAAAATTTATCATCGATGCCGCCATCGTTCCCCAAAACTATGGCCTTCTGGTTCTAATCCTGTCATTGCTAGTCGTCGGAGCAATTCTATATGCCTGCATCGGTTTGCTAGGAATTTTCCTAGGAGCGCGTTTGGGCATTTTAATCACCAACAATATCCGACACTCTCTATTCGAGCATCTCCAAAGCCTTTCAATGGAGTTTTTTGGGCGACGTTCAGCCGGGGATATTGTCAATTGTCTCATCGCCGATGTTCAAAAGGTGGAAAATGGTGTAATTACAATGGGGCTGACAGTCGTTGTTTTACAACTGTCTAACTTCCTATTTTCTCTGGTTTTTCTCTTCTTCCTCAACTGGCAATTAGCCCTGCTCAGTTTAATCGGTTTAACCATATGCACCATTGCCCCAGCAAAAATTGCCAGCCTTGCCACCGAAGTCGGCTATAAGTTGCTGCAAAAAGAAGGACAGATTGCCAGCGTTATCGAAGAGAATATCCTCTCGCAAACCGTTGTCAAGATATTCGGGCTGGAAAACCAAATGACTGAGGATTTTGCCACCGATTTGAATGACTTAAAACAAGTTTATGTCCGGGCAACCTTTCTCTCCTACTTAGTGCAGAAAGTACCCATGATTGGTTTTGTCATGACGCAGCTTATCGTTTTAAGTATTGGTGCAGTGATGACCTATAGGAATATAATTTCTGTAGGAACTCTTACCTCTTTTCAAGTTTTAATGGTAGGTTTGAATCTCAATATTCTTGGTTTAACTTCGTCAATACCTGCATTTATCGATGGAGTAGCAGGGCTGCAACGCATCAGCGATATCTTATCAGAAACCCCGGTCATTCAGGATGCACCGGATGCGATTAATTTACCTCACTTTTCCAGTGATATTAACTTTGACGATGTTACCTTTAGCTACTCCCAAGATAGAGGAGGAGTTAAAAATCTATCCCTGAAAATTCGCCAAGGAGAATTCGCGGTATTTGTAGGTGAAAGTGGAGCAGGCAAAAGTACAATTGTCAACTTGCTAACGCGATTTTATGACCCGGATAAAGGACGCATTCTGTTTGATGGAATTGATTTACGTCATGCAACAGTACGCTCCCTTCGTTCTCAAATCGGACTGGTTTCTCAGGATGTAATTCTCTTTAATTGCTCGGTGCGAGAAAACATCCGCATGGGCTATCTAGAAGCCACTGACGAACAAGTCGAAGCCGCAGCCAAAGCCGCCGAGATTCACAAATTTATTTTGTCCTTACCCCAAGGCTACGACACACCCGTTGGTGACAGGGGCGGACAGTTATCAGGGGGACAACGGCAAAGAATCGCCCTCGCTAGGGCGTTGGTGAGAAATCCAGCAATTCTGATTCTGGATGAAGCCACATCCGCCCTCGACCCCGCCACAGAAGCCGAAATCCTCGCCACCATCGAGCGCATCACCAAAGAACGCACGGTGATTTTGATTACCCACCGCATGGCCCATGCCTTGCGTGCGGATGTCATGTACGTGCTGGAAAACGGCAGCTTGGTTGTTAGCGGTTGACACACACATTTGACCTGTACTGAATATTTTGGAGTTAAAAATTATGACCAGCACAAATGATTACAAATGGCTAATCCCCTCTTCTCATAACCTTGGCTCGAAATCTCTTGAAGAAGAGAAAGCTCTCTGGGATAAAAGCCACGAAGATTATACCAACACCGCTTTCAGCCTCACCCAAGACCCCAAAATCTGCAAAAACTTAATCCGTCCAGAGCGTTCTCCCGGCTATGATATTCCCAACTCGCCTGACATCAAAGTCCTAATTCCCGGTTGTGGCTCGGAAATTTATCTTCAGAAAACCTTACTAGAATTTTGCCCCCAAATTGGACAAATCTACTGTACCGATTTTTCCAAAACAGCGATTGAAAAAGCACAAGCACACTGGAAAACAGCAGATGGAGATTCCCGACTCAACAATCAGCAAATCGTGTTTGAGCAAGTAGACTCCACGCGAATCACCGAACAAAAACCGGAGTGGAACGAGAAATTTGATTACGTCCTCCTCGCAAATTCCGTGGTTTCCAGTGAGGATAAAACCAACCGCGAGATGATACGGGAATTTGGTAAAGTTCTCAAGCCTGGTGGCAAGATATACGGATATTTCCCAACCACATTATGCTTCTTAGAAATTGCCTATTTTAGTCGCAAACACGCTCACTGTGTTACAGAGGGATTTATCGATGTCTACGGCAATAAAGTTTGGGATGCTGAGTGGCAAGAGGCCCAAATTTATTACACTCCCTTGCGGTTAAATCGCATCTTTAAAGAAGCGGGATTAAAACAACTCAGTTTGGAGATGCAGTTTTTGGACTATGAGCCTTTTGTTTCCATGTTTAAAGAGATGATAGATCATGACGACCCGGATATTTTTCTCTGGCATCTTCTAGTTCGTTATCAAAAATAGGACTTAGGCATTTGGGCGAAGCATCTCGCTTGATGCTTCGTTTCACTAAGCATGACACATCGGCTTTGCGTAATTAGGGACACGGCAATGCCGTGTCCTTCTTCGTGTCAACAACTAGGTTAAACCCGCAGTCCGGCAAGGGTTGAAACCCCTGCCTCAAAGCTAAAGTCCTCGCTATGAGGACTGAAAAACTCATTAGTCCTCATAGCGAGGACTTTAGCTATTAGACAGGGAATTCATTCCCTGGCGGTCTGGCGGACTGGCGACTGTCAGCGGCGAGTTATGGTTGAGGTCAAACTCTAGAATCTGGAAATTAACAGAGGCCAGAAGTACGATCGCCCTTTTGAAGAGAAATGTATCCAAATAGAAACGCGATCGCAAATTTATTTTTTCTAGCCTCCGATAACTCCCCACCTCCAGATTGTTTCCCAACTACGCTTCAACTATCAGAGTAATGTTGTCAAGTCTCACGACACGAACAACTTCACCGGGTTGCAAAGTTATTTCTCGTTAGCGAAGCCCTCAAAGACGATCGCACTTCGCCGGCCACCAACTGTTTTGAAAACGAACGCGGCCGCATTCTTGAGGGCGAATTTGTTCATCCCCGATCGCTGTTTCAACATCGTTAATAGACATAGCTGCTTGCTCCTGAATATAAACTCGACTTGATTTGTGCGGATGTCAGAAGCTTTTCTGTCAACTTATTCTCCACACTCAACCGTGTCACTTCTGATTATTATTTGAGCGGTTTATACAGTATTTTAGGCATTTATTATCGGAGCTTAAACGAGATCAATCAAGCCATATAATGCCATTAAATATCATAAATTAAAGCCACTAAATCTTGGCAAATTATAGCTAAAAACAGCGAAAATGAAAACAGCAAACAAGCAAATCTGGAATTTGGGAAAGTTAACGCTGCAATTAATATAGGTTTTTGTCAAATAGAAATGCGCGAATTAGAATCAGCTATGGAGATATTTGTCAAGCTGAAAACTTCGCGGGCCGAAATCGGGAGTAATAGCTATTCGATCAATGTCGGGTTAGCTTTCCTCAACTCCTGTGTCGGAGAAAAAAAGAGGCGGAAGAGCTCGCCGAAAAACTTTATGCCGATCGGGAAAACAGTCAGTTGGTGGGTACGGGATACAAGTTAGTGTTTCTCGCCGCCACCTACAAAAATCTGGGAGACACAGAGAAAGCTTTGAGCTTGTACCGCCAAGCGATCGCCCAAGCCGACCAAAACCAGTACAGCACCATCAAAGCCAAATCTCTCAGCGGTATAGCAGCGCTGTACCGAGAACCGGGAGAATTTGACCAAGCCCTGCAGCACCATGCAGAAGCAATAGAAATACTCGATCGAGCCAGCGCTAAATTAGACCGAGCCGAAGCTTGATCTCAACTAGCATTAACAGAACAAAAACTTGGTAACATCGAGAAAACCCAAGAAAATTTTGACCGCGCCATTCAACTGTTCAGCGAAATGGACGCCAGCAAACAAGTAGAAAAAGTACAGTTAGCCGCGCAAAAAAAAATTAGAAATAATACCTAATTAATCGAGCAAAAAATCAGAAAATAGATACAATAAACGAAAGAACAACCATAAACTTTGTAGAGATGAAACTAAAACGATTGGGACACGTAGCCGTCTGCGTGCAAGACATAGAGAAGTCTGCTGAGTTCTACCTAAACTTGGGCATGGAGTTAGTTTGGAAAGATGCAGACTGGGCTTATTTGAAAGCAGGAGAGGACGGATTGGCGCTGTTGAGTCCGAGTTACGACCAAGCAGGGCCGCATTTTGGGTTTGTATTTGACGATCGTACCGAAATGGAATCCGCCTACGAACAACTCAAAGCCGATGGTGTTTCCGTCACCCACATCCACGAACACCGCGACGGTACTGCATCCTTCTACGGCAGAGATCCAGATGGGAACGGCTTCGAGTACCTTTACGAACCGGCCTGACTATTTTCGGACTTGCCGATCGCGGCGATCGGGCTAAATCCGCGTAAGGTGCGCGGTCTGGCGCACCTTACAGATTAGTGTGTCCGCGCACTCAATGCCCGTTGCGGACGGCCCGGAACCTCCCTAAAACTCGCCGAATAAAGTTACATACTTACACCGACGCTTCTAAAGTAACGTGCAGGCTGTGAATCCGAAATATATCCACAACTTCCGAAAATCGGCTCGATAATCTAAAATCTAAAATCTAAAATCTAAAATCCTCATGTTGCAGAGAATACAAGTCAGAAACCGCTGGAAATCAATCTTCAAACCCTGGGAAGAAGCAGACCCTTGGCTGTTTGGCGCTTGCATCGCCCTCACCATCTTCGGGGGAGTCATGATCCGCAGCGTCGAAATCAACCAGGGGCTGATCGACTGGTGGCGGCACTGGGTAACTGGGGCAGTCGGTTTGTTCCTCGCCATCATCATTTCCCGCTGTCGCTACCAAATACTGCTTGAGTGGAAATGGCCGATTTACATATTAATCAATTTGTCCCTGATCGCAGTGCGTTTTATCGGTACTACAGGGCTTGGTGCCCAGCGGTGGATCAACATCGGCGGCTTTTACCTGCAACCGTCAGAATTTGCCAAAGTAGGCATGATTATCACTTTAGCAGCTCTCCTACACGACAAGACTGTCCCCACGGTGGGTAATATGTTGAGGATGCTGGCGATTATGGCTGTACCCTGGGGATTGATCTTTGCCGAACCAAATTTAGGTACTTCCTTGGTGTTCGGCGCGATCACAATGGGGATGTTTTACTGGGGTAATGTCAATCCCGGCTGGCTAATATTGCTATTCTCTCCTCTCATCTCAGTTCTCCTCAATAACCTGTCTACACCGATTTGGGTAGCCTGGGTAGTTGTTGCAGGTATTATCGCTTGGCGAACCCTGCCTTGGCCCTGGTTGGGGACTTTCGGTGCTGTGTTGGTGAACGTTGTTTCTGGACACCTCGGACATATTTTTTGGAATGTGCTCAAAGATTATCAAAAAATGCGTCTGACAGGGTTTTTAAACCCAGAGAAAGATCCTTTAGGCAGCGGATATCACTTGATTCAATCTCGGATTGCTATTGGGGCCGGGGAACTGAAGGGCCGGGGTTTGTTTCAGGGAACGCAAACTCAGCTTAACTTTATTCCCGAACAGCATACGGACTTTATTTTTTCAGCTATTGGCGAAGAATTGGGTTTTATTGGCTGTATTGGCGTGTTGTTGGTGTTCTGGATAATTTGTTTCCGGTTGGTAACGATCGCTCAAACTGCTAACGATAATTTTGGTTCTTTGCTAGCGATCGGCGTACTCTCAATGTTGATTTTTCAGGTGTTTGTAAATATTGGGATGAACATTGGCTTGGCTCCGGTTACGGGCATTCCGCTGCCTTTCCTAAGTTACGGGAATGCGTCGCTGCTGAGTAATTTTCTCGGCCTGGGACTGGTGGAGGCGGTGGCAAGCCAGCGACAGCGTAAGAAGCGTTGGAATTAGGTCATTGGTAATTGGTTCTGGGAATGCGATCGCCCTTTTGATTTCTTTCGAGAAATTCTGCGGGCGATCGCATTTTTTTTCGATCGACCAAGGCGCATCTAAATTTTACGCTTCCTGAGCGGAGCCTTGATGAGTGTCAAGTTTGATACAATTATTGTCTGGCGCGCGCGAGAACCCGCCCAACAATAAAATTTAGAGTCCTAACAGCTTAAGTAGATCAACTTAATTAAACCACTCCTGACGCAAAAAATAAATGGTTTTATGCGCTATGGGTAAGCCACTATCTGTGCAGTGGGCGCCCTAATGAGGACGTTATCAATGCCTGAAACCATTGCTATTATTACATCTTTTTTTCTTCTTCCTTCCTTCTTCGTTCTTCGTTCTTCCTTCTTCCTGACATCCGTTACATCCGCTACATCCGTTACAAAATCCGTTGCCGAACTTCCTTCTTCCTGACATCCGTTACATCCGTTACAAAATCCGTTGCCGAACTTCCTTCGCCCCTGATTACTCGTTCATATTCTTGTACGTAGCAACAGCCGAAGGCGAACTCCGGTTTAAATAGCGGAATATCCAATACTTAAATACCGTATCCAAGATCACTGGAAACGTTGCAATGAACAAAAATATGAACTGCCTATTTTCTGGCAGTCCCAAATGCCTCGATAAACCTTCGAGAATTACTTCCCAACCATGAGGCGAGTGGAATCCGACAAACACATCCGTAAACAAAATAATTACGAAAGCTTTCGCACTGTCGCTGAGGCCGTAAATCACATCGTCCATGAAAGACTTTAAAATCTCAATCTCTTTCTTGTTAGTGACGATAATCGCGGCAAAGGCTATGCAGGAAATCAAATCGGCAAAAATATTTTTAATAGCTCCACCACTTTCAGCGCGGTATTCCTCCGCTAGCTCAACTGCTTTCTCGGCAATCTTCTTTTCCGTTTCCTCTAAAGAAAGCGACGGAGCAATGCCTATTAACCTTTCAAATTTGAGGTGTTGCTCAAATCTCTCCAGTTCTTGGAATGCTTCTTCTTCCAGGTTAACATTTATGAAAAGTGGAGCATTTTCTTTGCCCCTAAAATGGTCAACTACCGGGCCGACTAGAAAGTTTTTGGAAATTTGATTCGTCAACAGCGGAACTAAAATCAAAAGCAAAATAAATCTCAGAGAAATAATTGTTTTGACTTTGGAATTGCGAAAATTCTTAACTACTTCTTTTTCCGCTTCCGGGTCTAAATCTTTAGTAATTCGATTCAAAGTTCCCAGAAGCGATCGCGGTAATAAATTCACTTCTTCATAGTTAGTATCAACCTCACCATCGTGAATTTTAACAGAATTAACTGAACCTTTATTTTGATCAGGTGGAGAGCTGCTATTTTTTGTAGATTTTGGCTGCACATTTACTGAACTGACAACCGGAACAATTGCCGTCGATCTACTATTATTAATATACTTGTCGATGACTCCATCAATAAACTCTAGCTTCTCAAATATAAGGGAGGCTCTATCTTTATTGTTGAGATGTAATCCGTGCTGGTGATGATCCGCGCTGTGCCCCGTTTTCGGTTTGGCCCCCACTCGCTCCGGCAGTTCCAAAAAAGAACGGCTAGCATTAAACTCAACCATTCGGGTTTGGATAACCTTGAGGTATTTTTGCAGTTCGGATTTAAAGTAAGACAGGGTGCTTTGTCCGTAATCTCCCGATCGCTCAGAGATTCCTTGACCGCCAAAATGCTCGTCTTCGATCGCCTTAATTGCTAAGGCTGCATCGTAGGCCTGTTCTAGAGCCCTCTCAGGGGTTTCTCGATACCATTGGTGAAGGCTGTAGAGATATTTTACAATCCTGTTCCACGGAGAAGTATTCATAGCTAAAGCTGGTTAGTTGGCTGTAGACATTAGTGATTAAAGTATTCACGGTATGGTAACAAATTTACATAAATTGAGAACTGCCACCGAAGATTCAATTTGGATTGTCGGATCTGCCCGCAGCGGCAAAACCACTCGTTTAGTCGAGCAGTTCTGCATTTGGAGTAAAACTGTCAAGCCTCAGCCTGCAACAGTTTCAGGGCGATCGAGTTCGGGGCGACGCCGGGCTGGACAAACTGCCCCAGCAATTTTAGTCTTAGCAGCTAACGGAGACAACCGGCTAGAATTGGCCGATCGCATCGCCGTTGCTACCGAAGGAAAATATACCTTTCACTCCACAACGCCCTTCGGTTTTTTTGAGCAGGAAGTATTGTTATTTTGGCCCCTGCTAGTTCAGTCGCTGGATGTGAGAGCTCAATTTCCCCTACGGCTGCAACCTGAAACAGAACTGGAACTTGCCGCGAGACTCTGGCGTCGCGAACTAGACGAAGGCATTTTGCAAAAAACAGGGGTAAGTCCAAACCGAATGGTGCGTCGAACACTAGACTTATTACAACTTGCTGCTGTCAGCGGTACACCGAGAGAAGAGATTCCCAGCATTCTGGAACAGGGATTTGCGGCTGACGGCGGCTCGACAAACCTGTGGACTAGCATGGGAGAGTTGCTGGAAAGGTGGCGGGAATGGTGCTTGACGCGGGGGCTCCTGACTTACGGGATTGTTTGCGAACTCTACTGGCGCTATTTGTTGCCGGATGTCAGTTACCAGCAGCATTTGGCCTCTAGATATCAAGCTGTGATCGCAGACGATGTTGACGATTATCCGGCGATAAGTCGCCATTTGTTCGATCGAATGCTAGACCAAGGTGCAGCGGGGGCTTTCTCCTACAATCCAGAGGGAGGAGTGCGTTTGGGCTTGGGAGCTGACACGGAATACCTAGCCCGACTCGAAAGCCGCTGTCAAAGTGTGGAAAATTTGGACGCAAAAGCGGGTTTAGCCGCAGAGATTGGAGAGTTAGCGGTAAGTTTAGCAGTTAATTCTGAGGGTTTTTATCCTTTAGGCTTGAGTTTGCCCGGTAAAGTTCGATCGCTCCAAACCACTTCCCGCGCTCAACTGCTGCGAGAAACCGCCGAAATCATCGTCGATGCGGTGAAGTCACAAGCCGTGGAACCGCAGGAAATCGCCGTAATTGCCCCTGGGATGGATGCGATCGCCCGTTACAGTTTAACAGAAATTCTCGCGCGAGATGGTATCGCCGCCGTATCTCTCAACGATCAGCGTCCCCTCTCGACTACCCCAGAGATTCGAGCTTTACTCACTTTGTTAGCCTTAGTTTATCCGGGACTCGGCCGTTTAGTCGATCGAGACGGCGCAGCCGAAATGCTGGTAGTGTTGGGCAGCCAGAAACACCGTTCATTGGAAACAGAAGATTCTAACTCGACTTTCAATCTAACATCTCAAATTCACCATCAAAAATCTATCGACCAAGTGAGAGCAGGTTTAATCGCCGATCACTGTTTTTGTCCAGATATCGATCGACCTCAATTGCTGGCAATTACAGCCTTTCCCCGGTGGGACAGAGTGGGACACCGAGCAGCCAGGGCCTACGAGCAGATTGTGGAGTGGATCGAACAACAGCGATCGCAACAGCAGGAGCGGCTGTTGCCGAGCCCAATTGCCCTGCTCGATCGAGCCATCCAGAAATTTCTCATGAACGACAGATACCTCCCCTACGATCGGCTAGCAGCCCTGCGCGAGTTAATGGAAACCGCCACCCACTACTGGGAAATCAACGGGCGAATGCAGCGCGTAGAACCAACAAACGGCGGCGACTCAGAAACCATCGCCCGGTTCATCCATTTGTTGCGCCAAGGAACCGTCACCGCCAACCCCTTTCCAGTGCGTCCCGAAGGCCCAGCAGCCAGAGCCGTCACCCTCGCCAACATCTTCCAGTACCGCAGCAGCCGCCGCGCCCACAAATGGCACTTTTGGCTGGATGCTGGCTCGCCCCTGTGGCTGAGCGGCGGTGCGGCGACATTGTTTGGCGCTCCCTTATTTTTGCGATCGCAACTGGGGCGTCCCTGGGAAACCGAAGAGGAAACGGCGGCCGACCAACAGCGACTGCGGCGAATTCTGCTAGATTTGTTAAGTCGCTGTTCCCTGCTTTACCTTTGCCACAGCGAACTATCCGTCAGTGGACAAGAACAAACCGGGCCGCTTCTGCCCCTAATTAACAGCTCTGTTTCTTGTCAGCAGTCAGCATAACATTCGCTTCAGCAGGCAAGAGGCACATCTGTATTCAGCATTCGACATTCGGAAAGAAAAAATTATGACGGCGAAGATTTTTATTTTTTCTGATTCTGGATAAATACACCGGGCTGATTCCAAGCCCGACTTCTAGGTTCTATCGAAATGGCGCGATATTAAAGTATACCCAACCTAGGCATCAAAACGTGCAATCATTAATATTTTTAGATCAAAAGATGCCCCGCTTAAAAAATATCTATAGCCGTTGCAGTTTTGATTTAGTATGTTAGAAATAATGGGGTTATTAATCAATTTTAAGCCAGATTTGTGGCAACAAACTGATACTAATCAGTTCTTAAAGTAAATCGGGATCGTCGTTTAAAGGAGCCAAAATAATGCCAAGTGCAGTGCCATTAGTAATTATACCACCTCCAACACCAACACCAGAACCAGAACCAGAGACGCCAACACCAGAGACGCCAACACCAGAGACGCCAACACCAGAGACGCCAACACCAACTCCGACTCCGACTCCGACACCAACACCACCTCCCTCCGGGGACGACACCTTTGGTGGCATAGATGACACAGTGGGCGGAGGCCAAGGTACCTCGCCTGCAGTCATCGGCGGCGTAGTCCGCGGCACAGAAAGCAACGACTCCTTAGCTGGCAGTCCCGGCCCAGACGTGATTTCCGGGCTGCAAGGCAACGACACCTTGCAAGGAGTCGGAGGCGACGATTTACTATTTGGCAACGACGATGACGACGTGCTGTTCGGCAATGAGGGCAACGACGTTCTCGACGGCGGTTCAGGACTCGATACCCTGTACGGAGGCAAAGGCAACGACTGCCTCGACGGGGCAAATAACCCTGACCTGCTGTATGGCAATGACGCCAACGACACGGTAATCGGAGGCGAAGGCAGAGACACGGCTTACGGTGGCAAAGGCAGCGACAGCTTGCGTGGCGGTTCTGGCGACGATAGCTTTTTGGGCGATAGAGGCGACGACATCGTGTGGGGCGACCAAGGCAACGACTCGCTCTTCGGTGGCGAGGGCGAAGACTTGCTATTTGGCAACGAAGGAGGCGACTGGCTATACGGAAACGCCGGCGGGGACACATTTTTTTCCGGCGACGGCGACGACATCGTATTCGGCGGCGACGGTGATGACATCGTGGACGGCGGTGCTGGCAATGACGTTCTTTGGGGCGAAGCAGGCAAAGACATAATGGCAGGAGGCGAAGGCAGAGATGTCTTCGTCATCGGTGCCTTCAGTTCCCCCAGCGGCAGCAGCGACGGCACTAACGCGGCATTTATCACCACAGGCGGCCCCGACATCGCCGATGCCGACATTTTCACAGACTTTCGCCAAGGCGAAGATTTAATCGGGTTAACCGGCGACCTCAAGTTTGAAGATTTGGTAATCTTCCAAAGCACTGAGACCAAAGCCGGCAGTACGATTATTCGCAACGGCGTCAGCGGCGACTTTCTAGCAGTATTACCCGGAGTAGACAGCAGAACCCTAGGGCGAAGCTCATTTGTAATTGCCCCCACAGTTCCCGGCAGCGCCACTCCGCTTCCCCTACCGACACCGACAGGAAGTCCGACACCGACGCCGACACCGACACCGACAGGAAGTCCGACACCGACGCCGACGCCGACGCCGACAGGAAGTCCGACACCGACGCCGACACCAACGCCGACAGAGCCGGTGCCGACGTTCCCGACGCCGACAACAGGAAGTCCGACGCCGACAGGAAGTCCGACGCCGACAGGAAGTCCGACGCCGACGTTCCCGACGCCCATCTTTAACCAACCTCCAAGAGCAGTTAACGACAACTTCACCACGGTTGCGGGTCAAGAACTCAGTTTCAACGTTCTGTTGAACGACACTGACGAGGAACAAAGCGCTCTGACTGTCACGACTTTTACTCCAACAGCCAAGGGGAGCCTGAGCCCCGTGGGCGGTGGCGTATTCAAATACACCCCGAATCCCGGCTTCTTGGGTACTGACAGCTTCAGCTACTCGATCGCAGACGGCAGCGGCGCCACAAGTAAGGCGGTAGTAACCATCAACGTCAGTAGCCCGCCGCAGCTAATAATTAACGACGGTGTGGTGGTTGCCAAAAGTAATCCTATCCAGACAATCACTGCCGCCGATTTGTTAATCACAGATCCCGACAACAGCCCCTTGGAAATCGTTTACACGATTACTAAAGCCCCCGATGCTACCAGAGGTTTTGTCCAAAGGGGTAGCACCTTTCTCAACGTCGGCGGCAAATTCACGCAAGACGATATCAACAACAACATCGTCAAATACAACTTGCTGGCAGCAGGTGGGAGCGACACTTTCACGTTTACAGCCTCCGACGGCTCTGCAACTATCGGGCCGGCATCCTTCAGCATCACGGTGGTAGATAATATTGTCGATCGCAGCGCACTCCCGGCCAGCAGCTTTACAGGCAGCAACCTCAGCGACTTCATCCTCGGCGGGGCCGGCGACGATACCCTATCTGGGGGCGACGGCAACGACCTGATCGATGGTAATGGCGGCAACGACATCCAATTCGGTGAAGCAGGCAACGACTCGGTGGTGGGTGCGATCGGCAATGACATCCTCGACGGCGGACTGGGCAACGACACCGTTGACGGCCAAGACGGCATAGACTCGCTGATCGGCGGACTGGGCAACGACCTGATGTTCGGCGGCAATGACAATGACAACCTCTTGGGCGGTGACAACAACGACACCATTGACGGCGGAACAGGCAATGACTCGATGTTGGGAGAATCCGGCGACGACTCGATACTTGGTGGCGCTGGGATCGACACCTTACTTGGTGGCATTGGCGATGACTCCCTCGACGGGGGTGCAGGCGACGACATCCTCGATGGTGGACTGGGCAGAAACTTGCTCGACGGGGGTATCAATAACGACTCCATCTTGGGCGCGGACAGCGATGACACGATTTTGGGTGGAGGAGGCAACGACACGGGACTCGGAGGTTCGGGCAATGACTACGTGTTGGGCGAGGCCGGCACCGATTCCCTCGACGGCCAAGCGGGCGACGACACTCTCGACGGCGGTGCCGGCAGCGACTGTCTCAGCGGCGCCTTCGGCAATGACTTGGTATTGGGCGGCGATGACAACGACTCGCTTTCCGGCGGTGCAGGCAATGACATTTTGGGTGGCGGTGCCGGTTCTGACTTGCTCACGGGCGATGCTGGCAATGATTTCTTCTACTACGAAACTCCCAGCGAAGGTGTGGACGTGATTGCTGACTTTAACGCTAACGGCAGCGAGACCGACAGATTTTTGTTCAGGTCGTCAAATTTCGCAGGTTTAACCAACTCAGGAACTACTCTCGATTTCACCAGTTTTATCGTCAGGAATATCGGGTCTAGCGGCGACGACATCAGCAAGCAATCAGTCATTTTGTTTGAATCTAAATTTGACAACGCTCAAGCAGTAAATGCAGTGTTGAAGAATCAAAAGGGTTCGAGCAAAACGGGAGCTTTCTTCGTGTACCTGAACAATACTTTTAACAAGTACGTTCTCGGCTTTGACCCGAATGTGGCAGATGACAGTCTCCCAGCTTTCGATTTGGGAGTGTTGAATTCTATTCCTACAGTGCCGGGAGCGCTCAGCACCGTCATTACTGCATCTGACTTTAAGTTTATTTAGTAGTTTTTGAGTAGCGTCGCAAGGAGTCGGAACAATGCCAAGTGCAGTACCACTAATTTTTCTCGAAGGGCGGCTACCCGATGAGAACGGGGATAGTTTGGATAGCGGTACGGTGCCGCAGCCTACGCCGTCGTCGGGAACGGAGCCGATGATGACGGGGACTTCGACAGGGATGACGGGGACTTCCACAGGGATGACGGGGACTTCGACAGGGATGACGGGGACTTCGACAGGGATGACGGGGACTTCCACAGGGATGACGGGGACTTCCACAGGGATGACGGGGACTTCCACAGGGATGACGGGGACGGGCCCGGACATTTCGATCACCCCGGTGCCGCGGCCAACTCTGACAGTTCCAACCCCTCCCCCACAGCCACTTTTTGTCGATGGCTTAGTTGTCGCAAATGACGGCAGTAACTATTTAATCGGCAGCTTATTCAATGACACGATTGCCGGGGCAGGCGGCGATGACACGCTTCTGAGTCGGGACGGAGACGATCTACTAAGGGGCGAAGACGGTAACGATTCTCTCAACGGCGGCGCTGCTAAAGATATCGTTGAGGGCGGTCGCGGTAATGACACGGCGCGGGGCGGCAAAGGCGATGACTTGGTTTCTGGCGACCAAGGCGATGACCTAGCTTTTGGCGACCAGGGCAACGATCTTGTCTTGGGTTCTGAAGGCAACGACTCGCTATACGGCGGTAAAGGCAATGACTGTCTGCGCGGTGGTGGCGAGGACGACCTGATTTTTGGCGACAAGGGCAGTGACACTGTTTTTGGCGACACGGGTAATGACTGCCTGATCGGCGCTGCGGGCAATGATATTTTGTTGGGCTCCGAGGGCGGGGATGTTATCACCGGCGGTGTTGGTAACGATACTGGTGATGGCGGCGAGGGTGATGACCTGATCTTCGGGGGCGACGGCAATGATTCTTTGTCTGGAGATGCTGGGGATGATATTCTTTCGGGCGATCGCGGGTCTGATACTCTGACAGGAGGCGACGGATCGGATATCTTTGTTCTCGGTAGGGTGGGTACGTCGGCTGGCAACGGGTTTCTCACTACTGGCGGCCGCGAAATCGGCGATGCTGATGTAATTAGAGATTTTAATGCCGGAGATTCGATCGGTCTGGCTGGAGGTCTGAACTTTACAGAGTTAGAAATTTTCCAGGGCCAAGGCTCGAATTCTAGCAACACGATTATTAGGGACAGGCGAACTGGGGAATTTTTGGCGGTGTTGATTGATGTTCGATCGAACTCGCTAGATGAATCTCGGTTCACTACAGCTCAAATACCCCGCGTAGACGACAATCCCTTCACCATTGAGGGGACAACAACGAGTCCGACAGCATCACCGGGGACAAGTCCGGCACCAGCAGCGGGGACAAGTCCGGCACCAGCAGCGGGGACAAGTCCGGCACCATCACCGGCACCAGCAGCGGGGACAAGTCCGGCACCATCACCGGCACCAGCAGCGGGGACAAGTCCGGCACCATCACCGGC